>JAIORY010000022.1 GCA_021107915.1 Bacteroidales bacterium
CTGTATTTTTATTTTTCAGAGCAAGGCTTGTTAGTTTAAATTCCCTGATAACTTTATGGGATTTATCTTTGATATCATTCATATTTTAGATGTACTTAATTATTAACTATTGAAACTTCAACACCGGCAGAAACCTGAGCATAACCTTTTGTAACTACCATCTCACCTGCTTTTACACCTTCTGCTATCATAGTTTTTTCCTTGTACGACATTCCTGTTTTGATATATTTTTTACGGGCAATATTTTTATTATCTATTTTTTCGATTACATATAAATATGATCCGTTTATATCCTGTTTTATAATTTCTGATGGTACAACTAAAACTGACTCTACTGAAAAATCATTAATTAAAATAAGAGAAATGAGATTTGGTTTTAGTTTTTCGTTTTGATTTTTGATTTTAAGCTGTACTTTAAAAGTACGGTTTGCCGGATTAATAATATTTCCTGTTCTGAAAACAGGTACTTTCATTTCCATTTCCGGAAAAGCAGAAAAACTAAGAACTACTTCATCGCCTGTTTTTATATCAGCAATATGCGATTCTGCAACATCAGCATTAATATAAAGATCATTAAGGTTAACGATTTGCATTATTTGCATTCCCGGAATCCCAAGTTCACCTTCTTTAAGAAATATCTCATCAACAATCCCATTAATCGGAGCTTTGATAATTGCCATTTCCTGTTGGGCGTAAAGAGTTTTTAATTTATTTTCTAGTGATTCTTTATTATGTTTTGCTTCAAGAAACTGTATCTCTGAACCAATCTCTTTATCCCACAATTGCTTTTGTTTTTTATAAATAGTTTTTGCTAATTCCAAAGATGTTTTTAATTCATTAATTCCATTATCAGTTAAACTGGTATTAAGTTTTGCAAGTATTTGTCCTTTCATTACACGTTCACCTTCTTCAACATAAATGTTCTTAATTTGTCCACTAATTTCAGGACTAATAAATGCCGAATTTATTGCTTCAACGGTTCCACTAACTTTAAAAAAATGATTAAATTCCATGTTTTGAAGTTTTGTAACTGTTACCGGAGTTTTGACAATGACCTCTTTTTTTTCAGTAGCCTTGTCATTAGACGAGCTACACGCCGCTAAAAATGCTATGATTGCAAAGCTTAATATTTTTTTCATCTGTTTATATTTTCGTTATTTGTTTAGAACATTTGTTTGATTGAAGTTCCGATATTGTATCATATAATCACACTCCTGTGTGTTTAATATTTAAAGTTTCAAAAAAATCAAGTCCGGCTTTGTTTACAATACCTCTGATATGATAACTAAAAAGCTCGTTAATAAAATCCGGTGATGTAATTTCCTCAGGCGAAAACTGATCGGTTTCTATAATATTCTCAATTCTGAAAACATGAAGTTTAGCAATTATTTCTTCATTAAGATTTTTTCTGTAAAGTCCTTCTTTCTTTCCTTTTTTAAGGTTATTAATAATTGCATTAAACATCTTTTGTCTTCTTGTTTTTTTGATATTATGAAAAGTTTCGGGATAGTATTTCTGAAGATCATATTGCATTGAACAATTGTAATCCATAAAAAATCCATTAATTGTTTTATTTACTTCCAGAAGTTCTTCAATAGCATTCATGGGTTTTGTAAAAATTTCACTGAATGTTTTATCTCGTTTTTCCAGCTCATAATTAATGACTTTATTTACAAGATCGCTTTTATCAGTTACAAATTTGTATAGTGTTTTTTTTGAAATAGCCATATTTACAGCAACATCATCCATGGTAACACTTTTTATCCCGTACTTTTTGTAAAGCTCGTAAACCTGTTTAATTATTTGTAATTCTTTTTGGTACATTTGTTATTATCCGAATCTATTTATTTAATCCTTTTCGTATTCATTCATTCATTAATTTTATCATCCTTTGTTTAGCATTCAATAAATCTAATACTGCTTTTATGTAATTTCCTTCAGAAGAAAGGTATTGATTATGCGATTGAAGAAGTTCCATACTCGAAGCCATTCCTTCAAGAAATTTTGTTTCGATTTTATTGTATATTTTTTTTGCATTTCCCAGACTTTTAATTTTGTTCTTGTAAATTAGAAATGCATTATTAAGATCAGCTCGTGTTTGTTTTTCTTCTAACCGGAGACCTTCTTTTATTTTTAGCTGGAGTTCGTTTGTTTTTTTAAGTTTTAATTTAGCTTGCTGTACTCTTGAACTTCTTTTTCCGCTACTAAAAATGGGTATTTGCATTTGTACTCCCCAAATTGTGGAGGGATACCATGTTTTATCTGAATCAAAAAAGTTAAACTCACTACGCATTGCATTTGTAGTAGCATTAAAAAATGCAGATATTGTTGGTAAATATGCTGCTTTTTCTAACATTAGTTCTTTATTTGCAAGTTCTTTCTGACTTATAAATATTTTAAAATCGATGTTTTGACTGAGCTCAAATCCTGTTTCCAGTAAAAGATTACTTTCAGCTTTTTTAACAAGACTATTCAAATCTTCACTTAGAATAATATCCTCATTTAAATCAAAACCCATATTGAATTTTAAATATAAATATGCAATATCAAGTTGCTTTTTTATTGTTATTAGTGATGCTTTTAAGTCTGAGACCATCAACTCAAGTTGAACTATATCGGTATCTTCAACAAAACCGGCTTTGAATAATTCATTTGTTTCGTACAACATTTTCTCTAGCTCATTAAGAGTTTTTCCAAGTATTTTGGCATTTCTTTCGGTTGCAAGAACAATAAAATATGCATTGGCAATGGATTCTTTTAGATCGATCTCTGTTTTTTGATGTTGAAGTCTGGTTGTTTGAAGATAAGAATTTGCTGATTGCAATCCGACAATATAATCGCCATTAAAAATCAATTGGTTTACAGAAACATCTGCCGAAGCGTTAAATTCGGTCCCAAAACTAACCGGAAAATATTGAATATCGCCAAGTGGTTGAGTTGGTGTAAGTCCGAAATTGGATTCATTAACCCGGAAAATTGCCGGTGAAATAAAATCAGGCATCAGGGTTGTCGGAATATCAATATAATTTGTTGTAGAAATTGTTCCGTTTACCTGAGGCAAACCAATTGATATGGTTTCCTTTACCTTGTTTTTAGCAATTTTAATATCAGTTAAAGCATTTTTAATATCATGATTGTTTTCTAATCCATATTCCTGAGCTTCATTAAGTGTGAACTTGCTTTTTGTTTGTGCGGAAAGTATGTTGTTAATCAGAAATAGAATTGAAAATATTAAATAAAAAGTTATTGTTCTCATTATGCTGTTATATTGTAAATTCTTATTTTTTTGTGTTTATTTTTTTTAGTCAGAAGAATGGAATAGATTCTAATTCCGGCTCCCAAGTATCCTTTATTTCATATTCAGCTTTTTTCTTTCTTTCTTCAGTTGTTTTTCAAAATAGACAATACCTTCAGGTTTTGCAATCCCTCTTATCCAACTTTCAAACATAAAATCAAAAAAAGTTTTGAATTTAAATTTTTCATGAGGAAAAAATTCAGGGTTATGCAGGTCTATCAAACGACTAATATATAAACGGGCAGCAAGCTCTATGCTAAAATCTTCGCGATACATTCCCTGATTGATACCTTTCTGGAGATTGATCTTAATCTTTTCGTAAATAAAGTTGGTTCTGATATCAATATGTTGCTTGTAAAGTTTTGGGTAATATTTTTTTAACTCAAATGTTATTGATGGAATAACATTTTGAAAATTTTTAGAAACTTCTTTGCTAACTGTAAAAAGAATGTCAATTGCATTTATTCCTTCAAAGTCATATTCATCAAAAATATTTTTAAAACCATATCTTTCAAACTCCAAAACCTTTGCCACAAGGTCTGTTTTATTTTTTACATGTTTGTATAATGTGCTTTTTGATATTCCTAATTTTCTACTGATATCATCCATTGACATACTTCTTATGCCATAAGTAAAAGAAATATCACGAGCTTTTACCAAGATTTCTTTAAGCTTTTTATCCATAATATGAAAGGTGTTGATATTTTGAGCTGGCAAAAGTAATAAAAAATTAAATCCAGAAACAAATTATACAAAAAAAGTTTCCTGAGTTTTTTTGTATAAGGTAAATTGGGTTGAAAGGAATGGAAAAAAGGATATTATAATTGGGGATAATTTGTTGTAATTAGTGGTAATTAATGGTAATTATCTGTCCCTGAGGATTTCAAAATTGAACATTGAAATTTATCACTTCAAAAAGATCATCTTCCGCTTAACCGTACTTTCATTATCTGATAAAGAAAAATAATAAACTCCCGAACCTATATTAAAATCTGATGGATTGAAACATTCAACATATTTTCCCCTATCATAAAATGAGTTATCAATTAAAGTTGCTACAACTTTGCCGTAAACATCGTAAATTCTCAAATCATAGCATAAAAGCAAGAAATATTAAATGGCAAATCAAGGTTAATTGAAATTTTCCTACTTTCGTTTTCAAAAATAATATGTATTATGAAGAAACTTCAATTACACTGGCAGATATTAATTGCACTTTTTTTAGCTGTATTATTCGGGATATTTTTTAAAGATCATGTTAAATATATTGCCTGGATGGGCGAGATTTTTCTTAGAGCATTAAAAATGATTATTGTTCCTCTGATATTTACTTCCATTGTTTCAGGAATTACAAATATAGGTAATGCAAAAAACTTAGGTCGATTGGGATTTAAAACAATATTGTATTATATGTCAACAAGTCTGCTGGCAATAATAACCGGTTTGTTTTTGGTAAATATTATTAAACCGGGCATTGGTGCTGATTTAAGTTTAAAACAAGCAGTAGATCTGGAGGTTACATCCAACACAATAAGCCAAACACTTATTAATATTATTCCAGATAATATTTTTTCGGCTTTTTCTCATAATACACAAATGTTATCTGTAATATTTTTTGCGTTTTTATTTGGGTTTTTTATAACACGGATAAATAAAAAACCTCAAACTCTTTTATCTGATGTTTTCAATGGAATTTTTGATGTGATGATGAAAATCACAATGTTTGTTATAAAATTTACTCCTCTTGGGATTTTTGGTCTGGTTGCAGAAAAAGTTGCCGAGCAGGATGATCTTATTGCTTTGATGCAAAGCATGGGTTTGTATATGGGAGTTGTATTGATGGCATTGTCAATTCATGCATTTATTACTTTGCCCTTGATTGCCCGATTTATCGGAAAAATTAATCCGCTAAAGAATTTCCAGGCTGTAAAAACTCCTTTGATAACGGCATTTTCAACCTCATCATCAAGTGCAACATTACCATTGACACTCGAAGCAGTTGAATCCAAAGCCGGAGTTTCAAATAAAATCAGCAGTTTTACATTACCACTCGGAGCAACCATAAACATGGATGGAACAGCACTTTACGAATGTATTGCTGTGATGTTTATAGCCCAGGCTTATGGAATGGATATGAGTATGGGACAACAAATAATTATTGTTGGAACTGCTTTGTTGGCTTCTATAGGAGCTGCAGGCGTTCCAATGGCAGGTCTGGTGATGATTACAATTATTTTAACTGCCGTAAATTTGCCACTCGAAGGTGTAGGTTTGATTCTTGCTGTTGACCGGATATTGGATATGTTCAGAACTGCAACAAATGTATGGAGCGACACCACAGGAGCGGCTGTTATTGCAAAATCAGAAGGTGAAACGCTGAAAATTTAACAAAGAATAATATGAATTTTCAACAATCAAAAAAACACTTGCAAGCAATTTTTAAACAGAATAATTTCGAAGCAAATGCGAAACATAAAAACCTCCATTCTTCACAAGTAATAGTTGAAACTTGTAGTAATGGAACAGAAATTTCCATTTCATTCCCGGGATATAAAGCTTATATATCAGACAATAAAACTGTTTATGATTATCGTGTTGATATAAATAAAAATGGTATTAAAACAAGCTTGTCTCATACAAATATAATTACCGATATATATAATAAGATTGTAAATGGAAAGATGTCAAATGATAACTTAAAAGTTGTGTTAATAAAAGTTGCTCAAGAAGGGAATATTGATTTGCAAGCCATATTATCTCAATTACCATACAATAGTGTTATACCACCCCATACCCTTATAAAAAGAGTTAAAAATGCACACAACTCTAAAGGTTATAATCAAGTTGGCAACTCCTTTGATTTAACAGTTGAAGAATTACTTTATTCTATTAAATGGATTGTTTTACAAGAGGATATAAATTATCCAATTACAAATAACTTTGAAGGGAGAAAAATGCCATTTGCACGATATTTGGAAACAGTTTTTATAACACAAAATAATTCACATAGAATAGAAGAAGTAATAAGTAGAGCATTATCTCATTCGCGACCAAAACAATGGCAGGAAATGGATTATTTATTTGCTAATTTAATCGTCTAAAAAAACATCCAATGACTATCAACACAATAAAGAAAAACCTAAAAACTAAAATGATAATAAAAAATCTTTGATATTTTTGAAAAATGAAAATTAATAAAACCATAGCAAAACCATTTTTGAAATGGGCAGGTGGTAAAACTCAACTTTTGAGCGAAATAGATAAGAAGATAAACTATTCTCGTGATGAGTCTTTCACTTATATTGAGCCTTTTGTAGGTAGTGGTGCTGTTTTGTTTTGGATGTTAAATAATTATCCGAATATTAAAAAGGTAGTAATTAATGATGTAAATACCGATTTAATTAACTGTTATTGGACTATTAAAAATGATGTTTTAGGAATGGTTTACTTTCTTCAAGAATTAGAAAAAGAATACAACATCTTAACTAATAATCCTGAAAAAAGAAAATTAGTTTATTATGATAAACGGACACTTTTTAACCGTAGAATTTCGAATCAAATAGAACAATCAGCACTTTTTATTTTTCTTAATCGTACTTGTTTTAATGGCTTATATAGAGTAAACCGGAAAAATGAATTTAATGTCCCTCAAGGTAGTTACAAGAAACCACAGATTTGTAATTCTGATAATTTAAAAATTGTTTCGGAGATGCTACAAAAAGTTGAGATTTTAAACAGGGATTTTTCCGAAACTATAGAATTTGCAAACAAGAATAGTTTTTTCTATTTTGATCCTCCATACAAACCATTGTCAGAAACATCTAACTTTAATTCATATTCAAAAGATGAATTTGATGATAGTGAACAAATCCGTCTGAAAGAATTTTGTGATCAACTTGATGTTTTGGGAAGCCAGTGGATTTTAAGCAATTCTGATGTAAAAGGAAAAAATCCTGACAATAACTTCTTTGATGATTTGTTTAAGAATTATCATATAAACAGGGTATTAGCAAAGAGAAGTATTAATGCTAATCCTGATAAAAGAGGTCAACTAACAGAATTATTAATAACCAATAATAAAAATTGGATTAATAATAAGTAATAAAATGAAGAAAACAATAAATATATTATTACCATTATTAATTGGATTAGCTGTTGCAGTATTATTATACATGTCAATTGGATGGTGGGGTTTTTGGGTGATTTTTCCATGGATTGGATTTTCTATCTCAACAGGAATGGCAGTATCAGAAATAAAAATATCATTTAGCCGACAAGTATCTTAAAATATCAGGCAGATTGCATTACTTTTTATGCAATATGCTATAATTTTTTTTAATATATTTGACATTCATTTATAGAAAATTAGTTATGGAAATATTAGAAATTCTTGAAAAAATTGAAGAAATTATTAAAAGTAGAGATTCAAAGCTATCTGAAGAAAAGATAGAGACAGAATTAGAAAATGAATCAGAAAGTCATCCTAAAAAGAATATTATTAAAGATATTTTTTATTTAGTGTTGTCTTTTATTCTGAATATATTAAAAGCACCATTCAAACTTATTGCTAAATATATAAAGGACGAAATTTTTGCAGTTATAAAAAAAGATGCCAAACTCTATATGTTTATTTTGTTCTTTCTACGTGTTTTGCTTATGTTTTCTTCAGTATTGTGGTTTTTTATTTCCGTTGCAGTAGGTGTTTATTTTTACGAGAAAGGTCATTCAATTCTAATATCAATAATTTATTCAATTGGATTTCAATTAATCAGTTTTATTATTATAAGCTTAATTATATATATTGCTTCCCGAAAAATAAAATCATTTAAAATGATGAAAAATATGTCAATGAGGAAAAAATGAAAAAGCCTAAACTCAATAAACAAACCTATAGCAAATAAATAAGTTTTAATTTCTTCTAATCACTTTCTTTTACAAAAACCGGAAGTAAAAACTAACCAAAATTATCAAAACGCTTT
>JAIORY010000189.1 GCA_021107915.1 Bacteroidales bacterium
GCTCCCATTTTTAATGCTTTCAGTCTTGTTGCTTCGGAATCGTGATGTACTTCTCGATCTTCCCAGCCATCACCAAGGTCGCATTCAAAAGTATAAAAGCAAACAATCCTTCCTTTGTAAATCAGACCAAAACCTTGTGGTGCCTTTTTATCGTGTTCATGTATTTTTGGTAAGCCTTTTTCAAAATTATATTTTTGATGATAGATGGGATGTTCAAAAGGTAGTTCGATAAAACTGAGTTCGGGAAAGACTTTTTTCATTTGCGGGCGAATATATTTATCAAGTCCGTAATTATCATCAATATGCAAAAATCCTCCGGCTATTAAATATTTTCTGAGGTTTGCCGCTTCCTCATCAGAAAAAATTACATTTCCATGACCTGTTAAATGAACAAAAGGATAATTGAAAATTTCACGACTTCCAACTTCAACAGTCGCATTATCAGGATTTAGGTTTGTTCGTAAATTTGTATTACAAAATTTAATCAGGTTTGGCAAAGAGGTTGGATTTGCATACCAGTCGCCACCTCCATTATATTTTAATAAAGCAATTTGAACTCCGCTTTCCTGAGAGAAAATTCCAGTTGGAATAATTAATAATCCAAGTAATAATATCAGGTATGTTTTTTTTTTCATAAAATTCATTCATTCATAAAATTAATAGAATGACAAGCCACAACGGCGGCTGTCTCTGTTCTTAAACGGTTGCTTCCCAAACTTATTGGAATAAAGCCTTTTTCTTTTGCAATTTGAATTTCTTTTTTACTGAAATCTCCTTCAGGTCCGATTAAAATTAATGCATCTTTTCCTTTCGGATAAATTTTTTTCAAAAGCTCAGGATTATCTTCACAGAATCCAATATATTTTTCTCCGGCAAAATCTAAATCTATAAATTCTTTGAATTTTTGCAATTCGTTTAAAATCGGGTGATATGCTTTCAGTGATTGTTTTAAAGCTGCGGTAATAACTTTGTTTAGCCTTTCGTGTTTGATAATTTTCCTTTCGGAATGTTCTGAAATTATCGGAGTGATTTCATCAACACCAATTTCTGTAGCTTTTTCCAGAAACCATTCAAAGCGGCTTATGTTTTTTGTAGGCGCTACAGCCAGATGAATTTTTACATCACGTTTTTCGTATTCTTTTTGTATATCAACAACCTTGACAGTACATTTTTTGGGATTATCTTCAATCAATTCGCATTTGAACAAATTCCCTTTTCCATCGGTAAGAAAAATCTCATCGCCAATCTTTAGTCTTAAAACTTTAAGGCAATGCCGCGATTCATCCTGATCAAGAATGTAAATTTCTGAATTTATTTTTGGTGTATAGAATAGGTTCATTTAATTATTTTTTTTGATGAATTTTATCATCCCCAAAAGCAACTCAATTTATCCTCACCAACCACATCAAAGAATTGATTGATATTTTTTGAATAGGGGAAGGGCTTATAATGATACCATTTCAGATTGGCACGTATCCAAAATATTTTCCAATGGTTTTTTGCTTTTACAAAAGTTGCTTTCGCGACAAGAGGTTCAATTTTTTCTTCGGGTTTATCCCATCTTGGTCTGATTTCAAAGACATACACGCTTTGTCCTTCAATGTGGTATCCGATGTCCAGTTTTTCCCGGATTTCAACAGGTGGTCGATGATAATACATAAATTTTGCAGCGGCTTTTTCTATTTCCTGAATTTGTGTTTTTGTAAGTGCCATTATTTTTGTTATATATATTTTTTCAAAGATATAAATAATATTAATATTTTAAAATTACTATATTTGTGAATTATTAACATATTCTACAATTAAATTTTTAAAGTTCTATCAAACTTTATTTCACAAAATATGAAAAATAAAATCTTCCTTATTATTCTTCTGTTTATTTCTGCCGGTTATAATACAAATGCACAAGAAGTTACAAAACAAGATTCTACAAAAAACGAACATCATTCGGATTTAAAACTGTTTCCATTAAATAATGATAAAATCAGGCAAATGCCGTTTAGGACAATTAATCAATTAAGCATGCTGAATCCGTCAGTATATTATTTAAAAGGAGGTCGAATGTTTTATTACGGAATTGAAGTTAATGGCGATAATATTTTTATTGACGGTATGCAAGTAAACGACTGTAATGAATTTCCATTTAGAAGCATTGGCTCGTATAATTTTTATGGACTCACTTCTCCAATTAACATGGGAAATTCTCTATCGGGATTTATTGATATTCAATCTCTGGAAGTTGGAGATAAACTTAGTTTAAATATCGAATTAAATAAGGAAATAAAAAAATATTATAAGGACTATCTTGTTGAATTTAACCTTGGCATCCCCTTTAATTTCAATAAAAACGGAACTACGAAAAACAATCCTTCCCTATTTATTGCCGGAAACTTTTATGCTACAAATAATACTGATCCTATTTGGGAAGATTCCTTTATTATAAACCCGGATGCTTTAGAACATCTCAAAAACAACCCACTGCGTCCATCGGGATTAGCAACCGGAGGGACTTTTCAGAATGCCGAATTTGTTAATGATGATGATATTTATATTTGTCAACCACCACAGAATGCAAGAAAAGTTGCATTGAATTACTTTTCTAAAATTAAAATTCCGATTGGAAATAACATCGAATTAACACTTGGAAATTATACAAAAATTGAAAATTCAGATAAAAACATTTTTGATAATGCACTTTTTAATTCATCAAATAATCCTGAAAGACAGGTCATGAATTTTGATAATTATCTGAAATTTGAACATAAAATAAAAGTATCCGAAAATTTGAACATCAAGTATCAGGTTCATCTCCAATATTCTAATTATTACACTAAATTGCAGAGCAGAAAACATCAAGACAGGTTTTTTGAATATGGTTATCTCGGAAAGTTTCAAACATATAAAACCCCGTCTTTTGAAATGGGAAATATTATAATTGACTCAATTCAATATCAAAATGTTTGGATTCAAAACTCATGGGATTATGATACTTTGGTTGAGTTTACACCTTTTGATTATAACCCTTTTGTAGCAAATTATACTTCTAATTATTATGATTTTTGTAACGGACAAGCTGCTGGAAATTACCAAAATACTAATCAAATTCAATTAGGTGGTGGTCTTTTAAACGGTCAAAATCCACCATCAGTTTATGGATTATGGAATAGCATTGGTGATCAATCTCCATACCGTTATGGAAATACTAATAATTCTTTTGCAAGAAATTTCGACTACATGGAAAATTCTGAAGAGAAAATTCGCGGAACTTTAGGTTTTGAAGCAAATTATAAATCCCATCATTTTACTGCGGGATTTGAATATTTGAAAGAAATAAAACGTTACTATTCACTGAACCCTAATATGTTGTGGTCGCTTATGCGAGGGTTTACCAACTTTCATCTTCTGGAATTAGATACAGACAATCCAATAATGGTTTATGATAATGGTGTTTTTCAGGATAGTGTTTTGTTTTACAGGAAATATGATGCTTTTTCACAAAGAACATTTGATATTAATTTAAGAAAAAAACTCGGATTAGCTATTGGCGGACTTGATTTTATCATAATTGATTCTTACGATATGGTCAACCGGACTATTGATTATTATGATAGAGACGGTGTGATGCACACAATTCAGCTAACTGACGATCTTTATTCATTAGATATGTTTTCAGCGGATGAACTGTACAAGTACGACAATTCTATTCAATATCAGGGATATGACTACACAGGGAATATAATAACAAATAAGCAGAGTCCTTACGATTTCTATACCAACCGTACTATTGATGCTTTTCGACCTGTATATATGTCGGCTTATCTCAATGATAAATTTTCATGGAAAAACATCAATATTTCAATTGGTTTAAGAATTGACAGATATGATGCCAACCAGCCTGTTTTAAAAGATAAATACTCGCTGATGGAAATATTTACTGTCGGTGATTTGCGCGAAAACAATTCCAATTTATCAATTCCTGAAGTTATTGGAGATGATTATTTTGTTTATGTGGATAGTTATAATAATCCGAGTTATATAGAAGGTTATAGAGATAATGATAAATGGTATGATAATGATGGGAGGGAAATTTCGGATCCTTCAATTTTGTCCACACCTGAGGGAATAATTCCCTACCTTAAATATCCTGATATATATTTGGGAGGAACCGGTTGGGAACCTGATATGACATTCAAAGATTATGAGCCGGTTATAAATTTTCTTCCACAGATTAATATAGATTTCAACTTGCAGAAAACTACTAATATTTATTTTAGTTATAATACTTACACTCAAAATCCTAACTATTACAATCAATTCCGACCCGGTAATTATCTATTTTTCAATTATGACCCTGAAGAGATTTTTCCAAATCCTGATTTAAAACCGGTAAGAATGGAAAAGCTGAATATTGGTGTAAAAAAACCAATATACAAAAGAGTATTTGCTGATGTCAGTTTCCTGATGACCTTTCTTAAAAATAATTATTATGTCGGTAAAATTATTGGTGGATATCCACATGATTATTACACTATTCTTAACGATAACGACAATATTATAAACAAAGGATTAATTGCTTCGATAAATTACTTTTCACCCAAAAGTTCAGGCTTGAATTTTTCGGTAAGTGTTACAAAGTTTTTTCCTGATGAAGATGATTTTAATTATGCAGAAATATCTGATTTAGTTGTAAATTCCTTTGCCGGTTTTAGTTTTGGAGAGGGAAATGATTATTTTGGTCCTGTTATCGGCAATTGGAAAATGCTTGAGAAATTTAGTTTAAGTTGTTATTATCAGTTCAGAAAAGGAACATATTCTGCTTCATATTATGGAGCTTCTTTTAAACGCACTCCAAACTTCAATATGTTAAATATGAAACTGGAGAAAGAATTTTATATTAAAAACCGAATTGGAATTAATGTTTATTTATTGATTGAGAATTTATTGAATTTTAAAAATGTGTTTTATGTTTATCCCAAAACAGGACAACCCGATGACGATGGATATCTTTCCGATCCGGTATATCAGCAACAAATTAACAATCAAATTTGTCCCGAATCGTTCATAACTTTATACAAATTAAAATTAATTAATCCCCGGCATTATGATATTCCAAGAATAGTAAGGCTTGGATGTATTTTGCATTTTTGAATAATAAAAAAGCTCTATGTTGCTTATAGAGGGTTTTATAAAATGCTAACTCATTAAAGGTAAAACATTCAACATACAATATTGAGTCCACTCCGAGAAGTATTTTTTAGCCACTAAAACACAAAGGCACTAAATCTCACTAAAAATAATTTATTGATAATCTTTGTTTTGTGGATTTTTGTGTGTTTGTGTTTTTGTGGCATTTTTTTACTTAATCAAAACTTTCCTCACTTCTGTAAATTTATCAGTTCTGAATTCAATAAAATAAATTCCTTTAGCTTGTTTTGAAAGGTCAAGTTGTTTCACAAAACCGTTTTTAGTATCAGAAATAGTTTCTGATAATATTAGTTGTCCTTGTAAGTTCAATATTTTCATGGTGATATTACCTGTCATTTCTTTAATAGAAATATTAAATATCCCCGAAGAAGGATTTGGAATAATATCAACATGGAAATTATCATCTGATATTTCGGGAATATCAACAGTATTTGCTATCAGAATATTATCAATGTACAAATTGTTTCCAAAATGACAGTATGATTCAAACATGATTTTAACATTTTGAGAACCAACCCAGTTTGAAATATCAATAATATTACAAGCACTTCCGTATCCTTCGCCACACCAGTCTTCGCTGCTTTGAGGTGCAAAGAAATCAGTTGTTGTAGGACTTGTAGCAAAAATTCCTGTTCCATCAGGACCATTTGCAAAAATACGTGTCCAGTTCTCTCCACAATCATCAGAAATATAAACTATCAGCGAATCTTTTTGATAATATCTTTGAGCATAAGCGTGGTCAAATTCAAGATTAAGATCAGTAAAACCTGAAAGATCAAGCGGGGGACTTATCATTCTGTCTCTTTGTCCCATAGCCAAGTAATCAATAATATTCATCCATGCTGCTTTATCTCCGGGAGGTGATCCGGCAACTGTATCAATTGCCCATGTAATTTCATAATCAGGATTTTCGATAGTCCATCCTTTGTTATCAAAATTACCTGATTCAAAATCTTCAACAAAAGGCATATTATATCCACCAATACGAATATAATCTGTTTTGGTTAAACTATTAGTTCCTGAACTATTTGTAACTACTAATAAAACCGAATATGCCCCGGCTTCAGTAAATTCAACATCCGGATTTTGAGAACTGTTATCTGTTCCGTTAACATAAGTAATATTATCCGGTGCAATTGACCAATGCCATGCATCAGGACAATGTAATGATTGATCAGTAAATGATATTACAACACCACCCGAACAAGCAATAGAATCGCTTGCAGTAAAGTTTACATCCGGCAAAACAGTAGAACTAACAGTTATATAACCGGTTTTAGTAATAGAATCGGTTCCGGCAGGATTTGTAATTATAAGTGTAACAGTAAAAGTGCCTTCATTTAAGTAAGTGATATTTGTTGGATTTTGTTCAGATGATGTTTCGGGAATGGCACCTTCAAAAGTCCAGTTCCAAAAATGTGGAATTCCGGCAGACTCATCATAAAAATCAATACTACAACCTAACGGCAACAAGGTTTCATTTGATGAAAAGTCAGCTTCAGGTTCAGAATAATAAGGCGTGGATTCCCAAAGTCCTCTGCCGTAAGTTGCAACTTTGATAACATCATTTGCAATACTGTCGGGATCATAATAAATTTCAATTTCGTTATTGGTTGAAGAAGCCGGTAATCCGTCTGAGAAAAGAATCCAGTCGTCCATTGTATTATCCCGATAAAATATCCCGATATTTGAACCAACATATAATCCATCAGGACTGTTTTTATAATATTCAATTGTATTAAAACTTGTAACCGGAAGCGTTCCAGAGATATTTTCCCATGTACAACCTCTATCGGTTGATTTATAAACCTTAAAATTTTGTGTAATATAAACTATATCGGGATTTGTCGGATGGGCTTCAATATCTGTCGGTTGAACATTATTACTTGGCAAAAGTGAAGATAGATTAAACCATGTAGGATCAGCATCCATAATATTATCACATCTGTAAAATTCACTATTTTCGCGTGCGGCATATAACAAATTTAAGTCGGCGGGAGAGTGTTCAATAACTCTTGTATATGCACTACCAAAACCACCAAAATCATTTGTGATATTTTCCCATTGAGGATTATAATTTTTTACATTTTCGCATCTCCAAATATTATTATATCCAACGAACATTACGTTTGCATCCGTTTCGTGAAGACAGAAAGGTGTAACCCATGCACCGCTTTCATCAATACCAAATGTTCCATCACCTGCTACCTTATACGCATTTGCATTATTATGAAGTCTGAAAATTGATCCAAAATACAGTGTAGCATAGCTGTAACTCGAATCAGTGTGGTCAATAGCACATTCCATTCCATCGCCGCCATATACATTTAGCCATTGCGAACCTGTAAATGTAGATGTTCCGTTATCTTGATAACCGTTAATAACAAGGTCTCTGACAGTTGCACTTTGTCCCATTTTATATGTCTGGCTGATAGGAAGTCCATCTGTAATTTCGGGCCATGATAAACCACCATTATTTGTCCAATAAATTCCTCCATCGTTGCCTGCATATAATTTCCCGTCAACAGGTGAATATTCAAGAACATGAAGATCAGCATGAACGGAAGGAACACCACAATCGCCCCACCAATGTGAATTTATTTCCCATGTTACACCACGATCAGTTGATTTGAAACAATTTACGCCACCGGCATAAACAATATCTTCATTAGTTGGATCAACGGCAATATCCAGATCATACCATGCTTGTCCACCCGAACCCCCGTTACATCCCCAACTCATAATATTAGGAGTGGTTGATTGTGTTGTAAAATTCAAACCTGCATCAACAGATAAGTAAATACCTCCGTAAACACTTCCATCACCGGTAAGGAAATAAACATAATCAGGATTTGCCGGAGAAACACCGATAACTCCTCTTGAAATGTTAGGAATACCTGATGTAATCATTGTCCATGTTTCACCGGTATCTGTTGAACGGTAAAACTTTCCGTTCAAGGCTGCGAAAACAATTTCAGGATTATCGGTTTTAAATATAATTTCCTTGAAATTACCGCCACTGGTTTT
>JAIORY010000126.1 GCA_021107915.1 Bacteroidales bacterium
GCCACAGATTCAAAGATTAAAACGAAAATATTTTTTACAAATCTGTGAATCTGTGGCAAATCATTAACAACCAAATAATACCGATTAGGAATTTTATTTTTCTTTCAACTCCATTATTTCACTTTTCATATCTGTATTTTCTTTTGTGAGTTTTTTAATTTTCTCACTTAATTTGGAGTTTTCTTTTTGAAGTTCTTGAATTCTCTCACTTAGTTTGAAATTTTTATTTTTCAGATCATTGATATTAATTTTTAAATTATTGATATCTTTTAAGTAACTGACGACCTGTTGATTTAATATCTTGAAATTATTTTCTTTTTGTGCCATAATTATCAGTTTTTTTTTGATTATGCATTAATAATAGATGTATATCTTTTGACCTGTTAAAATAAAATCAGGATCGATTATATCATTGTCACAAGCAAGTTTGGGATACATATCACCGCTGCCAAAATATAATTCTGCAATTTTCGAGAGAGTTTCATTGTTAATAACAACATGAACTTTGTTTTTAAGTTTTTGAGTTTCTTGTACAATTTTTATTTCCTGCTTACTAACTTTTATATTTAAAGCAGAAATTTCTGTGTTTTTTTGATCAATTTGAGTTGTTAATTTGTTGATCTCTGTTTTTGCTAATACTGATTCATTTTCTACAGTTTTAACTTTATTGCTAAAAGAAACATAGATTAAGATACACGCGACAAGAAAAATTGCTGAAAGAATACTAAGAATTATTAGAAAAATATTTCCTGTTTTCTTGCACTTTTTTATTTTTTCAATTGTTTGAAAGGCTTCAAGATTTGCACCACATTCGGGGCATATTTTTGTTCCTTTCTGAATTTCATTGTAATGACATACTGGACATTCCATAATCTTTTGTTTTGGTTAAACATATATTTACTAATAAATTATTTATTAGTTTTTGTTAAAAAAACGCAAGATAATGAAATTCAAAGAAAATGTCAAATATTTTTAAAGGTATAAATATTTATTTCATGTTTTTTACAACCATATCAACTTCATTTGCCATTCTTTGATTATATGTAAACGAAATATCTTGATAATTTATCAGGTCAACTATTGTTCCGATAAGGCATAAACCACCGGTAAAAAGATATAGAATTCCCATACCAATTTGACCTACCATAAATCGTTGTACGCCGGCAACTACTACAAAACCAAGTAAAGTAGTTAATAAAATAATATTGGGATCTTTACGACGTGAACGATAAATGTTTGCAAAATTTTGTAATTGATTATCGCTATAATCTTTCGTTAAATGTTGGACATAAGCAAGCTCCTGTCCGGTAAGTTCAGGAATAAATTGTAAAATGTGTGCCATGATTATTAAGTGTTTAGTTCGTATTGTGTTTTATTATTATTTAAAAATATTGTAAATATTCTATGTGATAAAATTATTATTGCAACAACACCAAAAGGATGTGTGCTAATTGATTTGGCAAATTCCCCATGAAAAAAATATGAGATCGCATGACCTACTCCACATCCAGGACAATATTTGAATCCAAGATTATTAAACACACAAAAGCTGTAATGTTCTTCAGTGTGATAAGTAAAAGCAAGTGAGAGAAGGGCAAATAACCAAATAAATCCTTCAAGATTTTGTATGAAAAATTTTAAAACAATATTAAGTTTAGTTTTCAAAGTGTTGCTCATTATTAAAAATTGAAGCAAATATAATTAAATTTGACTTGGTATCAAATTGATTTCGGTAAGTGAGCGAAATTATTCGGTAAATTAATTCTGCTTTTTATTTTTATTGGAAATGCAATAAACAAATTCCGAATATTAATGACAAAAACCTAAACTAACTTTCTTAAAGTTTGAAACAGCTTCAGTCTCCAGCATCCAGCATCCAGAAACCAGCATCCAGCATCAAGTCTCCAGCATCCAGTATCAAACAATATTCACCTCCGGCAGCAGTTTTACACCAAATTTTTCATAAACTACTTTTTGTACTTTTTTCATAACATTAATGATTTCTTTTGCATTTGCATTTCCATGGTTAACAATTACAAGAGCCTGATCTTTGTATATTCCGGCATTTCCTATTGTTTTGCCTTTAAAACCACATTCTTCAATTAGCCAGCCGGCTGCAAGTTTGTATTTTGATTCAGGTAATTTGTATGCAGATATTTCAGGAAATTTATTTTTTAGTCTGAAGTAAGTTTTATTATCAACAACAGGATTTTTAAAGAAACTTCCGGCACTACCGATTTTTTCGACATCAGGTAATTTGTTTCTGCGGATGTTGCAGATAGCGTTGCTTATTTCTTTAATTCCCGGGTTTTTAATTCCTGATTTCTCCAGTTCTTGTTTAATGTTTCCGTATTCGATTTTTATTTTGGGATGTTTATTAAGTTTTAATATTACTGAAAGAATAATGTATTTATTTTTTAATTTATTTTTAAAAATGCTGTTTCTATAACTAAACTCACAATCATCTTTATTGAACTTTACTTTTTTGCCACTTTCAATTTCAATAGCTTGAAGTTCATAAAAGACATCTTTAAGCTCAACACCATAAGCTCCGATATTTTGTACAGGAGCTGCGCCAACAGTTCCCGGAATCAGTGAAAGATTTTCGATGCCGGCGTAGTTATTATTTAGACAGTATTCAACAAAATTCTGCCAATCTTCACCTGCTGATACTAATAAATAAATATGTTCTGAATCTTCTTTAATTTTCTTTTTTCCTTTTGTGTTGATCTTAATGACAATTCCATCAAAATTTTCTGTAAAGAGAACATTACTTCCTCCACCAAGAATAAAAAACTTTTTGTTATTCAATATTCCGGATAATATCAATGATTGAATTTCTTCATCAGAATTGATCTCAACAAATTCCTTTGCCCTTACATCAATTCTAAAGGTGTTGTATTTTTTAAGTGATATGTTCTTTTGGATGTGCATAAATTTCTTTTCCCAAAAGTAAAATATTTTTATCTAAATAATGTTTTATATTTAACATTGATATTATAATAACAATATTTTGAAGAAAGTAATTATTTCTGTTATCAATGACCTTGTTACCGACAGGCGTGTTGACAAACATGCCAAATCCTTTGAGAAACTTGGTTTTGATGTTAGGTTGGTTGGCAGAGTGAAAAGGGATAGCCCTGCTCTTGCCATCAGGTCATACAAAACAAACAGGATGAAATTGCTTTTTGAAAAAGGTCCGCTTTTTTATGCAGAGTATAACATTCGCTTATTTATTTTTCTTTTGTTTCACAAAGTTGATCTTCTTTTATCAAATGATTTGGATACTCTTTTGCCAAATTATCTGATACATAAAATAAAAGGTGTGGACATTATTTATGATAGTCATGAATATTTTACTGAAACTCCCGAACTCGTTAACCGAAAGTTTGTTCAGAATGTCTGGAAGAAAATTGAAGCTTATATATTTCCAAAATTAAAAGATATTTTTACTGTTAATCAATCAATAGCTAAATTATTTAAAGATAAATATGGTGTTGATGTAAAAGTGGTAAGAAATATCCCTCCTACACCAAAAAATATTTCAACAAAAACAAAAAAGGAACTTGGGTTGCCGGAGAATAAAAAAATTGTGCTTTTGCAAGGATCGGGAATCAATGTTCAGAGGGGTGCTGAAGAACTTGTTCAGGCAATGCAATTTGTTGATAATGCAATTTTATTGATAATTGGAGGTGGTGATATAATTAATGTTTTGAAAAATATGGTCAAAGATTTGGAAATTCAGGAGAAAGTTATTTTTATTCCGCGTTTGCCTTTTGACAAATTATTTAATTATACTGTTCATGCCGATTTGGGTGTTACAATTGATAAGGATACAAATATTAACTATCGTTATAGTTTGCCTAACAAGCTGTTTGACTACATACACGCAGGAGTTCCGGTTCTGGCATCACGCTTGACGGAAATTCAAAAAATAATTAAAGAGTATGATATTGGTGAAATGATCGACAATCATAAAGCGGAGCATATTGCAAAAAAAATTACTGATATCCTTGAAAATGAGGAAAAATTGCATAATTACAAGGAAAATACTAAATTTGCAGCAAAAGAACTTTGCTGGGAAAATGAAGAGCAGGTTTTAATTGATGTATATAAAACTTATGTCTGAAAAACATATTCATATTATATCATTTGATATTCCTTACCCTCCAAATTATGGAGGTGTGATTGATGTTTATTACAAAATAAAAGCATTATTTGATCAGGGTATAAAAATTCATCTTCATTGCATTGAATATCCCGGAAGGGACAGAACTTCTGAATTAAATAAATACTGTGTAAGTGTTGATTATTACTATCGGAAAACAGGAATAATTTCAGCATTAAATGGTAAACCATATATTGTTGCCAGTCGCAGATCAAGTAAATTGATCAAAAATTTGCTCAAGGATGATCATCCAATACTTTTTGAAGGATTACATAGTTGTTTTTATCTAACCGACAGTCGTTTAAAAAACAGGATTAAAATATATCGCGAAAGCAATATTGAGCATCGTTATTATTTTAATCTGTTTAAAGTGGGAAAAAATGTATTTAATAAAATATATTTTTTATTAGAAAGCTGGAAATTGTTTTATTACCAAAAAGTATTGAAGTATGCCGATTTAATGCTTGCAGTTTCTAAAAAGGATACCGAATATTTGCAAAATCGTTTTCTGGATAAAAAGGTTGTTTACCTCCCAAGCTTTCATGCAAATGAAAATCCGAAAATAAATCCAGGTAAAGGAAAGTATGCTTTATATCATGGAAATATCGAAGTTCCCGAAAATGCTTATGCAGCTGAATTTTTAATAAATAATGTTTTTAAGAATATTGATATTCCATTAATAATTGCTGGAATGAATCCTCCTGAAAAGATAAGGAAATTGGTTAATAGAAGTAATAATGTGGAGTTAATTTCGAATCCACATGATGAAAAAATGTTTGAACTGATAAAGAATGCTCATGTTAATGTTCTTGTAACTTTTCAGGCAACAGGTTTAAAATTGAAATTACTAAATACTTTGTATAACGGACGTTTTTGTTTGGTTAATGATAAAATGCTGAATGGAACTGCACTACATGAATTATGCGAAGTGGCAAATAATGCTGAGCAGTTAATATCGAGTTTAAAAAAAATATTCAATGATTCTTTTGATCAGAAAGATATTGATCTTCGAAATGCAAAACTTAACGGGCTTTATTCAAATAAGTTAAATGCCGAAAAACTAATCAGCCTTTGTCTTTAAAGTTACGTTCTAACAATTTAAGAATTTAGAATTCAGATCCCGAAGCGAAACTTCGAGTCCCGGATTCACGAATCCGAGGATTCGGAAGATGCTCGAGTAAAACTCGGCATTTAAAATCTTAAATCATAAATCTGAAATTTTATCAACATAATTCACTTTATGGACAAGTATTAATTGGTCTCATTTCCTGAAAAAATAATTTTACCATCTTCGCATTGTACAATTTTTGAAGGATATTTTTGAATAAGATTATAATTATGAGTTGCCATAAAAACGGCTCTTCCTGTGTTGCTGATTTCAATAAGCAATTCCATAATACCGTTTGAGGTGGCAGGGTCGAGGTTTCCTGTAGGCTCGTCAGCAAGGATTATATCCGGATCATTTAATAGTGCTCTTGCAATAGAAATCCTTTGTTGTTCGCCACCAGAAAGCTGATGAGGCATTTTAAAACCTTTAGTTCCCAAACCAACTTTTGTTAACACATTTTGAATGCGAGCTTGCATTTTTCTTTTATCTTTCCAGCCTGTAGCTTTCATAACAAAATACAGATTTTCATTCACCGAACGGTCGGTAAGTAATTGGAAATCCTGAAATACAATTCCTATTTTTCGTCTTAAAAATGGAATTTCTTTGTTTTTTAATTTTAAAAGATCGTATCCTGCAACTTTTGCCTGCCCTTCATCAATAGGCAGATCAGCGTATAATGTTTTAAGAAGACTGCTTTTCCCACTACCGGTTTTCCCGATAAGGAAAACAAATTCGCCTTTATTTATTTTTAAAAATACATTTGAAAGCACCAAAGCTTCTTTTTGATAGATTTGTACATTTTCGAGTTCGATTATTGTATCTAATTCCATTTTTATCATTTGTCAAAATACATTACAAATTTAATAAAAGAGCGAATAAAACAACTTTATTATTGATTTATTTTTATTGATTTTTGACTGTTTCTTATAAACAAAAAAGATATTTGAAAATAAACGACCAAAAACTTCACAAGCTGATTAATTCATTTTAATAAAAGTCCAACCCAAATATTAAAATTTTCATTGTAATTTTGCAATATGAAATTATTGGAAGATGCATTGAAAATCGTTCTGGATTCAGCTTATGAAGTTGATAACGAAAAAGTAGAACTAAATGACTCTATGAACAGGGTGCTTGCAGAAGATGTATTCTCGGATATGGATATGCCGCCATTCGACAAATCGGCAATGGATGGTTATGCATGTAGAATGGAAGATTTAAGAAATGAACTTGAAATTATTGAAACCATTCCGGCAGGAAAAGTTCCTGTAAAAGAAGTGTTGAAAAATCAATGCTCAAAAATAATGACAGGTTCGATGGTTCCAAAAGGAGCAGATTGTGTGATTATGGTTGAGCACACCAAAGAAACTGCAGAAAATAAAATTATCTTCACAGAAGAGAAAACAAATCAAAATATTGCTTTTAAAGCAGAGGATATTAAAACCGGAGATGTTGTCTTGAAAAAAGGAACATTGATAAAAGCCCAGCATATTGCTGTTTTGGCTTCGGTTGGTTGTGCAAAGCCAAATGTTTATCGTAAGATAAAAGTAGGAGTGATTTCAACCGGCAGCGAATTGGTTGAGCCGGATCAAAAACCCGGATTGTCGCAGATAAGAAACAGTAATGCTTATCAGCTTTTGGCACAAATTGAAAAAATCGGATGTATTCCGAATTATGTTGGGATTGCCATTGACACTCACGAAGCAAGTCATAAAGCGATAACAACTGCTTTGAACACAAATGATGTAATCCTGCTTTCAGGTGGTGTTTCCATGGGTGAATTTGATTTTATTCCACAAATTCTAAAAGACCTTAATGTCGAAATATTTTTTCAGACATTAGCTGTTCAGCCCGGTAAGCCTACGGTTTTTGGAAGGATTGGAAAGAAATTTGTTTTTGGTTTACCCGGAAATCCTGTTTCTTCTTTTAATATTTTTGAACTTCTGACAAAGCCTCTTATTTATAAAATGATGGGTTATAACTATAAACCGCTGGCAATAAAATTGCCTTTGGCAAAAACTTATGAACGTAAAAAAGCCAGACGACAATCTTTTATTCCTGTGAAAATTACAGATGACGGAAAAGCACTTCCTCTCGAATATCACGGCTCGGCACATATCAGAGCAATGGTGTATGCTGATGGATTAATCTCAGTGCCCATAGGTGTTACAAAAATTAATGAAGGAGAACTAATAGATGTTAGACAGATTTAACCGAAATATAAATTATTTGAGAATTTCTGTTACCGACAGATGTAATCTCAGGTGTAAATATTGTATGCCCGAATCCGGAATAAAATTACTTGATCATAAAGATATTCTCAGTTTTGATGAAATAACTGAAGTTGTAAAAACAGGAGTAAAACTTGGGATCAATAAAGTACGAGTAACCGGTGGCGAACCTTTGGTGAGAAAAAATATTGTAGAATTAATTTCTATGATTTGGAATGTTGAAGGTGTGAAAGATCTTTCGATGACTACTAATGCAACCTATCTTGCTGATTTTGCTGAAGCTCTTAAAAATGCCGGATTGCAAAGAGTAAATATAAGTCTTGATACTCTTGATCCCGAATCTTATAAATTATTAACTCGGGGCGGAAATATAAAATATGTTTTTGAAGGTATTGAAGCTGCAAAAAAAGCGGGTTTAACTCCTGTCAAAATTAATTGTGTTGTTTGGAATTCCTCGCAAGAAAAAGATGCAAAAGCTGTTGCAAAATTCTGTAAAGAAAATGATCTTAAAGTTCGTTTTATCCACCAGATGAATTTGTCAACAGGTGAGTTTTCGATTGTTGAAGGTGGTGATGGAGGTAACTGTGCAAAATGTAACCGTTTGCGCTTAACCGCCAATGGAAAAATAAAACCTTGTCTTTTTAGTGATCTTGAATTTGATGTAAGAGAACTTGGCGTTGAAGAAGCATTTAATCAGGCA
>JAIORY010000067.1 GCA_021107915.1 Bacteroidales bacterium
TTGCTGGAACGGGGAGAAACAGTAACTTTAAGTATAGTTATTCAGGTTCTTCGAGTGCTTGACCTATTATACATAATGGATGCTTTTAAAGTAGAAAAACAAATTAGTCCAATAGAACTGGTGAAACTGGAAAATAAAAAAAGAAAAAGAGCCGGTAATAAAAAGAAAAGTGATAAACCAAAAACTGATTGGTGATGGTAAAAACAGCTTCTGTATATATTTGGAATGAGTTTGCAGGTGCAATAGCCTGGGATGAATCCACCCAAATTGCAAGTTTTGAATATGACCCGGATTTTATTTCAAAAAATCAGGATTTAGCACCACTAAAGATGCCTGTTAGTTCAGGAAGACGAATCTTTTCATTTCCCGAACTGCGTAATAACAAAATGTTTAACGGATTACCCGGTTTGTTGGCTGATTCACTACCTGACAGATATGGTAATCAACTGATTGATGCATGGCTTGCTCAACAAGGCAGAGGAGCAAACACAATGAATCCTGTTGAGAAACTTTGTTTTATTGGAACACGCGGAATGGGCGCATTAGAGTTTCAACCATCACAGTTTAAAAAAGCAAAGAACACTTTTAGTGTGGAAATAGATAGTTTGGTTGAATTATCAAAAAAGATATTAAACAAACGTGATAATTTTGAAATTAATCTTAATGCCAACGAAAAAGATGCCATGATGGACATATTAAGAATTGGCACCTCGGCAGGTGGAATGAGGGCAAAAGCAATTATTGCCTTTAATGAAAAAACAGGTCAGGTAAGGTCAGGACAAACACGTGTACCGAAAGGATTTGAACATTGGCTTATAAAGTTAGATGGAGTAAGTGATACACAATTAGGAAATCCCAAGGGTTATGGACGTATAGAGATGGCATATTATTTAATGGCCATAGATAGTGATATTGAAATGACTAAATGCAGATTGTTGGAAGAAAATGACAGGGCTCATTTTATGACCAAACGTTTTGATCGGGAAGAAAATGATACAAAGC
The DNA here is from genome assembly GCA_021107915.1 of Bacteroidales bacterium. GTDB lineage: Bacteria > Bacteroidota > Bacteroidia > Bacteroidales > JAIORY01 > JAIORY01. The sequence continues at coordinate 1,003 of JAIORY010000067.1, forward strand.
ATCATATTCAAACTTTCTGTGCAATGCAACATTACGATTATAATGAAATACAAAGTTATAGTTATGAACAATTATTTCAGACTATGCGTCTGTTGAGATTACCATACCCACAAGCCGAACAGATGTACAGAAGAATGGTTTTTAATGTATTGGCAAAAAATTGCGATGACCACACAAAAAACATTGCATTTAGATTAAAAAATGACAGTCAGTGGGAACTTGCTCCGGCTTATGATATTTGCCATTCATATAATTCAAGTAGTAAATGGGTAAGCCGGCATGCTTTAAGTGTGAATGGTAAAAGGGAGAGAATATCGAAAAATGACCTGCTTGTTGTAGCAAAATCAATGAACATAAAAAAAGCCGAACAAATTGTTAAACAAATAAATGAGGTTGTAAAAAAATGGCCTGTTTACGCTGAGCAAACAAATGTTGAATCGAAGAAAAGGGATGCTATTACCTCAACATTAGTTACGTATTAAGAAAGATGGATGTTTTAAAATTATTATTCTAAAGTAACTATTTGGATTTATCTTATTTGTTTAATTTTGAAAAAAAATATAAACATGAAAAAACTAATAATCATATTTACCGCATTTTTTATTTACAACTTTTCTGTTTTTGCTCAGGCAATAATTATCGATCACTCATGTACCGGACTTTCATTAGTACCTGTTGAATGGGTCAATCAGGCTAAGGAAGATTTAAAGATTTGGTACGGGCATACATCACACGGAAGTCAAGTAACTTCAGGTATTAATAATCTTCAAAATAATATTGGCGAGCCATACACTTATAATTCATCAGGTGCCGGTGGAGCTTTATCATATCAGGAACAAACCGGAGTTGACCTTGGGCACAACGGCGATACGAGCTGGGCGCAAGTTACAAGAAATATCCTGAACCAGCCGGGCAATGACAGGAATGTAATTATGTGGTCGTGGTGTGGCGGTTGCTCTGACAACACCGAAGGAGGAATTAATATTTACCTCAACAAAATGACTGAGCTTGAAAACGATTATCCCGATGTAAAATTTATTTATATGACCGGACATTTGGATATTTGGTCATGGGAAAACTTAAAAGCCCGAAACCAGCAAATAAGAGATTATTGTCTAACTAATGATAAAATACTTTTTGATTTTGCCGATATTGAAAGTTATAATCCTGACTCAACATATTTTGAATATGCCACTGATAATTGCAATTATTATTCGGGGCCCGGTGGCACTTATCTCGGTAACTGGGCAACCGAATGGTGTAACACAAATCCCGGTTCCGACCTTTGCTGGTCATGTTATTGTGCTCATTCCGAATCCCTGAATTGTAACCTGAAAGGAAGGGCATTCTGGTGGATGATCTCCCGTATGGCAGGTTGGGATGGAACTTCAACCAAAATAGATGAGTTATTTTCTGATAATTACGATTTAAAAAATCAACCAAATCCATTTACCGATAAAACAATAATCAGTTTTAAACTCAATAAAACAACAAATGTTTGTTTGAAAATTTATGATATTTCCGGTAAATTAATTGATGAGATTATTAATGAAACTAAACCTGCCGGAAAACATCAGATAATATTCAGTCCAAAAAATCTTCAAACAGGTATTTATTATTATCAATTTATTACTGAGGATGAAATTCTTATAAAGAAAATGTTGTGTTTGAATTAGGGGCTTTAATAAAACATTAATAACTAAAAAATATTTTCACTTAGCTTGATAGGTTGCCAACCTTTTTTTAGGTTGGTAACCTTACTGCTTTTTTTTATTTTCTTTGAGAATCTTGGTGTCTTGGTGTCTTTGTGGCAATTAAAAAAGTTAGCCACTAAGACAGAAAGACTCAAAGAAACACAAAGAGTAAAATACCCGCCATATTTAATTTTATTTTAGAAATTCCTTTTTCCTGCAAAATATCTTCAAAGAAACAAAAATGAAATACCTTTGTCATCAATAATATAAACAAGAACTTATATAATTATGAAACTCAATAAAAAAATATTACTATTTGGAATTTTACCTTCAGTATTGATAATTACTTCTGTCCTGCTTACAATACCGGCGCAAAAAGAATTATCCAACAGAGAAAATTATGAGCAATTTTTAGCTTCGGAATATCAAAAAGTTCCTTCATTTTCGGAAGAAGAATTTAAAGGAATGCCAAAACCAACCCGTCCTGATCTTGCCGGAATTCAGGATTATTTTAATACTCTCGACCCCGAACTTGGCAGAGTTCCGACTGAAAGATTAAAAGAAGCCTATCTTCAAACTAAAGAAATAATAAATGAAAATCGGATGAAATCCCAAACAGAATCAATTATCTGGGAAGGCACCGATGCAGAAATGGGAGGAAGAACCCGAACAATAATGTACGATCCAAATATCCCAAACGGAAATAAAGTATGGGCAGGGGCAGTTACCGGTGGCTTGTGGTATAATAATGATATAACAAATGCAAATTCTGCATGGGTAACTGTTGATGATTTTTGGGGAAGTATTTCTATAAGTAAGATTACTTACGATCCTGCCAATCCACAAATATTTTATGCAGGAACAGGCGAAGTTCAAACCGCTTATACAAATTACCGCGAATCTTCAGGAGTTGGAATGGGTGTTTGGAGGTCAACTAATGGAGGCGATACATGGGAACACATGGAATCCATCGAAGATTTTAAATATATTACTGATATTGCCATACGTGAAGAAGACGGAAACAGCGTTATTTATCTCGGAGTTGCTTCGGGATATTATCACGGACAAAATCAACAAAGTGCACCCAGCGATGGTCTTTATCGTTCAACGGATAACGGAGATAGCTGGGATCAGGTATTACCGGATATAACAGGCGAGACCGAGCCTTATGCAACTTCAAATATTAAAATTGGTGCTGATGGAAGAATTTATGTCGGCACAATTCAAAATATTGAGGCAAAAGGCGGCGCAACAATACTTTATTCCGATGATGGAACAGCAGGCAGTTGGACGGTTTTTGAAGATTATAGAGAAATAATTGAAAATCATTATGAATATAACCTTGCCGGAAGAGTAATTTTGGCATGTGCTCCTTCTGATGAAAATATTGTTTATGCTTTTCTTGCAGCCGGAAAAAATACGGGCTTTAACAGATATTTCGGCAGATATATTTTAAAATCGGTAAACAAAGGAGAAACATGGGTAGAAATCGGAAAACCTGATGAAGGTGATTGGGCTTCACTTGCCTGGCACGCACTTATTGGAGTTGTTGATCCTAATGACCCCAACAAATTATTCGCAGGTGGTTTGGATGTTTGGAAAACAACAAATGCCGGTAATATCTGGAATCATTTATCCGACTGGGCTTTGATGTATTATGGTGGTGGTGATGATTATGTTCATGCCGACCAACATGATTACATATACAAATCAGGCTCATCAGATGAAATGGTTTTTGCCACCGATGGAGGGATTTTTTATACAAATAATTCAAGTTCATCAAGTCCGGTTTTTCAGGAAAGAAATAAAAGTTTTAATTCTTTACAGTTTTATACTTGCGATATTACTTCCATCCCCGGCGAAGAAAAATATGTTGGAGGATTGCAGGATAACGGAACTCTTTATTATACCGGTTCACCACTTTCAATAAATGATATGATAGATGGTGGTGATGGTGCTTCTTGTTTTATTGATAAAGACCAACCTTCGATAATGATAACTTCTGTTTATTACAACAGATATACAATTTTTGAAGATGGTAATCAAATAAATTATATTTGGGCTTATCAAAGCGGAACTTTTATCAGTCCGGCAGATTACGATTATAAAGAAAATGTAATTTATGCAAATGCTGTTGATTTTTTTGGTAGTTATGCAAATGATATTTTAAGAATTAAAAATATTACCGGTTCTGAAATTGGCGAATTTATTGATCTTGGAACAGGTATCTCAGCTTATTTTTCACACATAAAATATTCTCCTTATTCTCCCACAGGAACAGCAAATCTTTTTATTGGATCAAACTCGGGAAGATTATATAAAGCCGAAAATGCTCAAGCTATTCCTGAAGTTACCGAGATAGGAAGTCCTGATTTCCCAACTGCAAACATCTCATGTATAGCAATTGGCGGATCGGAAGATACTTTGCTCGTTACATTTTCAAATTATGGTGTGTCGTCTGTTTGGCAAACTTATGACGGAGGAAATTCATGGTTTCAAAAGGAATCTAATTTGCCTGATATGCCGATTAGATGGGCAATTTATCATCCACAAAATTCGCAACAGGCAATGCTGGCAACCGAACTGGGAATCTGGACAACAGAAAACCTGCATGAATCAACTCCGGTTTGGGAACCCGCAATTAATGGACTGGCAAATGTAAGAGTAGATATGATAAAAATCCGTGAAAGCGATAATACGGTTTTAGCTGCAACTCATGGAAGAGGCTTGTTTACTGCAACCTACAAATCGGTTTATACTTCAATTGAAGAAAATAAAATCACAGAAATTTCTATGAACATTTATCCAAATCCTTCAAGTGATTTTATAAATATTGAATTGAAAAATACTGATTCTAAACAACTTTCAATTAGCATTTCTGATATGAGTGGAAGAATTGTTTTCCAAGAAAATGTGAAAACTATTTCATCAAATTACAGCAAAAAAATTGATGTTTCTGCTTTTGCAAAAGGAAATTATTTACTGAATATTAAATCAGGAAACAAAAGAAATACTGAGAAGTTTGTTGTGAATTAGGAGGCTTTTCAAAATTATACCAATTGTATTTTAAAATGCACTTTCAGCGCATTTTAAAATACAATTGGTATAATCGGGATGAAAAAGGAAATTTAGAGGGACTTAAAAACAATATCAACAATTGTTAATAAGCACTGTTAAAAGATTGTTAAAAAACAAAACAAGAAAAACTTGCCTTCAGGTTGTCCCTGATAGTATATTTGTTTCATCAAGTGAGAGATAAAAGGCGGGCTTGAAAAACAATGAGAAGGAAAACCCAAACTTGCAAAAGGGAGGAGAAACTAACTCGGGACTCAAAAGACGGCAAAACCGAAAGGAAAAGCAGAAAACTGAGGAAGTAGTTCAAGACGGGGAACAGAGAAGCACTGACCGCACGGACAGAAAGCAACTGAGCCCGGGCAAAAGGAGAAACTCCACGGAGCGGAACCGAAAAAGCCAGTCATAATAACAGTAACTTGACGCAAACCGAGAGCTACGGCACAAGGGGAGTGAGCGGGGACCCATTCGAACAGGATCGGTTCCCGTTTTGTTTTATTTCGTAATTATTCTGCTTAACTGTTTATTAATCTCGCGACTGACATTTTTTAAATTCACATGCTTTTGTATGAGAATAAGACGATCTTCTTCACTTTCAGTCTCTTTTATTTCCTTCTGATTTTCAACTATCATTTTATCAACCTTTTTGGCTTTAAAAGCAAATACCGAAGAAGTAACTGAAATTTTCAATTTCTCTTTTTCTGTCCCGACAATGATTCTCTTTTTCTTCCAGTTTTCGCTTAACTCCCAAGGAGAGCTAAGAATATCAATTACAAGTTTTGAAATATTTTCATCAGGGTGATTAATAAAAAATCTTTCGCTCGGTATATTTTCATTTTCAACACCTTCGGCAAATTCATTAAATATTGTTTGATACCTCTTATTTTCAAATTCTATTTCATCTCTCGTAATATCATTGATAATAAATCCGGCAACTTTAACAGGAAATTTTTCAATTCGTTTTCTTTCATTTTCCTGCTCAAAAATAATTTCATCTTTACCATACATTATCAATAATCTGATAATGTCTTTTTCTTGTGCATCACTATCGGAAACATCAATTTTTATTTGCTCTTCGGAAACAAACTTAGTGGGTTCGGGTATTTCTTCTCTTGCTTCAAATTTGTTTTTATCCCATGTCTTTTTTCTTAATTTCTTGTTCAACTCATTCATCAATGTCTGCTCCGGCACATCCATTATCGAGCTACACTCTTTTATATAAACATTACGAAAAATACCGTCAGGAACGAGAGAAATTGTGTTGACTATTTCTTTTATCAATCCGGCTTTTTTAATAGGATCATTTTCCGATTCTTTATAAAGCAAATTAGTTTTAAAAGAAATAAAATTCTTAGCACTTTTCGTGATAAAATCTTCAACTTCAGAAGTCCGGTGATTTCTAACATAAGAATCGGGGTCTTCACCATCAGGAAATAAAACTATTTTAACATTCATTCCCTGTTCAAGAATCATATCAATCCCCCTGAACGAGGCTTTCACTCCCGCCTCATCACCATCATACAAAATTGTAATATTTGGTGTATAACGCTTTATTAGTCGTATTTGGTCGTTGGTGAGAGAAGTTCCCGAAGAAGCCACAACATTTTCGATGCCTGCTTTGTGCATCGACATTACATCAGTATAACCTTCAACCAAATAACAATTATCATTTCTAATTATAGCTGTTTTGGCAAAATAAATCCCGTAAAGGACTTTGCTTTTATGATAAATATCCGACTCGGGAGAGTTAACATATTTTGCTTTGCTTTTTTCTGACGAAAGAATACGCCCGCCAAAACCAATAATTCTTCCCGACAAACTGTGAATCGGAAACATTACCCTTCCGCGAAAGCGATCGTAATGTTTGCCGTCTTTGGAAATAGTCAAACCGGTTTTCACCAGATAATCCAAATTATATCCGTTCTTTAAAGCATGTCCGGTAAAATCTTCCCATTTATCAATACAATAACCCAACTCAAATTTCTTAATCAAATCCTCATTATAATCTCTTTCTTTAAGGTACGACAAGCCAATAGCTTTTCCTTCTTCTTTATTGAAAAGATTTTCGGAGAAATATTTGCGGGCAAATTCGGTAACACTAAAAAGACTTTCCTGCTCATTTAGTGCTTTGATTTGTTCGGGAGTTTGTTCCTCTTCCTCAATTTCAATTGCATATTTTTTGGCAAGATATTTAAGAGCTTCGGGGTACGAAAAATGCTCGTGCTCCATCACAAAATTTATCGCATTTCCTGCCTTCCCACAGCCAAAACATTTGTAAATCCCTTTGGCAGGAGAAACAATAAACGAAGGAGTTTTCTCATTATGAAACGGGCATAAACCAATAAAGTTTACTCC
>JAIORY010000356.1 GCA_021107915.1 Bacteroidales bacterium
TAAAATATCTCCTGCAATTTCTTTAACGAATCAATTTCAAAAGTAATATCCTCGGAATGAGGAATATTATCGAAATTAACATAAACCTGATCCATTCCAAATGTTTTGGCTCCAAGTATATCAACTTTCAGATCATCGCCTATAATTATGCTTTCTTCGAGTTTTGCACCGGCTTTTTTCAGAGCGAAATCAAATATCTTTTTTTCCGGTTTTTTAGCACCGGCTCTTTCAGAAGTGATTATTGTTTTAAAATATTTTCTTAGATCAGAAACATCAATTTTTGTTTGCTGAACTTCCTCAAAACCATTTGTGATAAGATGCAAAATGTATTTATTTTTTAGATATGTAAGACTTTCATGAGCATAAGGAAATAAATTTGTTTTTTGAGGACTGATTTTTATATAATCGTTACCAATTTGTAATGCAAGTTTCCTGTCATTTATATCAAAATCATTTAAGGTTAATTCAAAACGCTGAACACTTAAAACTTCTTTTAATATTTTTCCTTTTCGGTAATAGCTCCAAAGCAAGTCGTTGTGCTTCTTGTATGTTCGTGTAAATAATTCAAGACTTTCTACCCCTTTTTTCTTCAATTCGTATTTATTGTAAATATCATGAAATGTTTCTTTGGCATTCTTTTCAAAATCCCAGATGGTACGGTCAAGGTCAATAAATAAATGTTTGTATTTTTTCATTAATCAGGTTTTTGAGGATGCAAACATAATCAAATTATTAGATTTTTTTGAATGACACTTGCAATTCACAAACCTTTATTTTATTGAAGGAAATTCTGTATTTAAAAAGCGTTTAATCTCTGAAATAAACTCCTTCATTCCCGAAAACATTTCGATTACAATTTCTTCATCATATTTTACATATATATCATAATCGCCTTTTGTTCTACGAATAAATGCTTTATTAACTATTTTGCCATATTTTTGTTCAATTAATCCTGTATGGATGAAGTTTTTATTAAACCATCCAATTAGTTGAGCATGTTTTGAGGTTTCGAATTGATTAGCTAATCCTAAAGCTAAAAGGGAATAAAATATTGCATAATAAATTCTGTTTACAGCAGAACGTAATCTGTTATTATCAATAAGCAATTGAACATCATTAATTGTTTCTTCAGATTGTTCAATTCGATATTTGATTAAATTAATACGGTCTTTATCTTTAAGTGTCATGCGTAAATACCGGATTTTAAAGCATTAATAAAAATTGGTTGTTTTCCACGCAGGGATGATATTTCTTTTTCTGATATTAAATGTGCATCTATTAATATATTATATTTCAAATCAATATCATAGCACAAATCCAAAATTCTATTTTCATCTTTTCCTGAATAATCTTTATTAAGCACAATCAAAATATCATAATCGGAGTCCTCACTTGAATCACCACGAGCTTGGGAACCAAATAATATTACGTTCTTAACTGATTTACTGTAATTCTTATGTAAATAAGTTTTTAAGTCTGTAATTATTTGATGTTTATCAATCATCTTTTGCAATTTTTTGGCTAAGTTACAAAATAATAGATAATTCACAAACCTTTATTTTTATCATACATAATGTATCGTTTTAAATATTTATTAAAAATTATCCAAATAAAACTTGACTTCGCATTAAAATTGTTGTAATATTGTGATATCATAATAATATCATTATAGTATTAATTAAAATTAAATAAAATGAAAGAAGAAAAAATTTATTCCCCGACTTCAGGTTATATGGCATTATTTGTAGTTCTCTTATTGATAATTATTCCGGTTTTAGGAGTCATTTTTGCAAAGATGATCTTCCTGATTATTTTTCTTGTATTTGGGTTGTTTGGTATTGGAGGTTTTGTAATTGTAAATCCAAACGAATCGAGTGTACTGATTTTATTTGGTGCTTATAAGGGAACAATAAAGAAAAACGGTTTCTTTTGGGTAAATCCCTTTTTTACAAAACAAAAAATTTCTTTAAGAGCAAGAAACATTGACAGTGATCCGATAAAAGTAAACGACAAGGTTGGTAATCCAATTATGATTGGAATTGTATTAGTTTGGAAAGTTGATAATACTTTTAAAGCAGCTTTTGATGTTGATGATTATTGTCATTTTGTTGATATACAAAGTGAAGCTGCGGTCAGAAAATTGGGTGGGCATTATCCTTATGATAATTTTGATGATGAAGGAGCAGAAATTACTTTACGTTCGGGTGGCGAGGAAGTTAATCATGTTTTGGAAGAAGAATTACGTGAGCGGCTTGAAATCGCCGGTATTCATGTTGTTGAAGCAAGAATAGCATATCTTGCATACGCTTCTGAAATTGCAGGTGCAATGCTAAGAAGGCAACAAGCAACCGCAATTGTTGCAGCCAGAATAAAAATTGTAGAAGGTGCTGTAAGTATGGTTGAAATGGCACTTGAACAATTGAAAGACAAAGAACTTATCGAACTTGATCAGGAACAAAAAGCAACTATGGTGAGTAATTTAATGGTTGTTCTTTGCTCTGACAAAGATGCAAGTCCTGTTATCAATACCGGAACTTTACATCAGTAAAATTATTGGTTCTATTACAAATATAGAGGAACTTTTACAAATGCGAAAATGATTAAATGTTTAAATAAAGACAAGATGAAAACTATAAATCTATTATTAATAATTTTCTTGCTGACAACAATTAATGTATTTGCTCAGCAGGAAAACGAAATAAAAGACACAGGAGAATCCGTTACTTTAAAAACAAAATCAGGAAATATCGAAGGAACACTTTTAATTCCTGATGATTTAACTGATATTCCGGTAGCGTTGATAATTGCAGGTTCCGGTCCAACGGACAGAGATGGCAACAATCCAATGATGAAAAATAATTCATTGAAAATGCTGGCAGAAAAACTTTTTGAGAATGGAATTGCTTCTTTAAGATATGATAAGAGAGGAATTGCAGCAAGCAGGGAATCAGGATTAGATGAGAATGAATTACGTTTTGAAAATTATATTGATGATGCTGTTGAATGGATCGAATTATTAAAACAGAAAAAGCAGTTTAAAAAAATTGTTATAATTGGTCATAGCGAAGGATCTTTAATTGGAATGATTGCCTCAAAAAAAGCAGATGTTGATATTTTTATTTCAATTGCCGGTGTAGGTCAGTCAGCAGATAAAACTCTTAAGGAACAACTAAAATCCCAGCCGCAAGTTGTTATTGATGCTGCTTATCCGATTATTGACAGTTTAGTACAAGGAAAAATAGTTGAAAATTTTGACCCGATGTTAAGTTCATTATTTAGACTAAGTGTGCAGCCGTATATAATTTCGTGGTTTAGGTATGATCCTCAAACTGAAATTGAAAAATTGAAGTTGCCCATTCTTATTGTGCAAGGTACAACTGATATTCAAGTAAGTGTTGATGATGCAAATAAGTTAGCTGATGCAAATAATAATGCAAAACTGGAAATAATAGAAGGAATGAACCATATTTTTAAAGAAGCAGAATCAGACAGGCAAAAAAATATTGCGACTTATAGTCAACCTGATTTGCCGGTAAAAGTGGAATTAATAGAGGTGATAGTTAGTTTTATTAAAAATACTAAATAGTATTTTTAATAAAGTCAAAAAAATTACTAATTAAAGCACCAAATAACAAAAAACAAAAAAACAAATGACAAATAAATTCCAAAAAATCAATGATCAAATTTTTAAAACAGCTATGAAACTGTTTTGGTCATTGAATTTTAAAACATCCATACGGACAAGTTTGGAATTTATTTGAGATTTGGTACTTGTTATTTGAGATTTTTAACATTATTGATAGATACTAAATGGTCTGTAAAACAAGTTTATGAATAGAAATTTTTTTGAATTCAGAAATTATGTCGAAGAAAAAACCATTTGCATTAAGAATTAATTCGGATTTGATGAAAGCAGTTGAGAAATGGGCTTCTGATGAATTCAGAAGCACTAATGGGCAATTGGAATGGATGATTAGCAAAGCATTGAAAAATGCAAGACGATATCCGAAAAAGAAAGAAGATGAATGAAATAGTTTGTTTGGATATTCAATCATAAATAAATCAAAAATCGTTACCCCGAAAGCTTTCGGGGGTGTTCGATATTCGATATTCGATATTCAAAAAAAATAAAATGGTAGAGACACACGACTGTGTGTCTCTACTATTTTTGCAAAAGATAATCTAATTCATTTTTTACATGTTTAATATATTCAACTACTGAGCGAGACATAAACTGTTTCCTTTTCAATTAATGCTAAAATGAATTTAGAATAACAAATTCTACATATTATTAAAAAAGCTAAGGACGTAAACCCTTAGCTTTTTTTTAATTAATTTTTTCTATTGACCTTATTTTATTGTCAATTTTTGAGTTTGGTATCCTTCGGTAGTTTTTACCCTCACAAAGTAAATGCCAGTTTGATAGTTATTGGTTTTAATAGTAATACTATTCCCCGGAGCATTTTGATTAAAAATTATCTGTCCAACAGTATTAATTATTTCAATATTTTCAATGTTATTTTCTGAAGATATATTAACATAACCAACAGCAGGGTTGGGATAGATATTTATTTGAGCATTTGGTGCTGCAATTTCATTTTCGCCAACAGAGCCATAAAGAAAAGCAACAATATTTCCCATTAATAAAGTTCTTTTTTCAGTCTCAGTGATTCCTGCAAATGATAATGCTGTAAATGCTGATCTGAAGTCACCGCTTTCGAATTGAAGAGCGCAAACTCCACCCGGAGTAGGATCTGTTAAATCAAATAATGGATCTCCGAAGTAATCGTCTATCTTATCAATATACAAACCTTCTTTTCCTACAGTAAAAATATCTTCAACCTGAAATTCAATACCTTCAACAATTGAACCAACTGCACCTACGGCAGAGGCAAGATCGGGTGAATAAACAGCCCAGTTATCTTGAGATACTGTCCAGATACCGAAATAATCTAATGGAAATTCTCCGACTGCAAAAGAACCGGCTGACGGATATTTATCCCATAACCAATCCTGAGCTGAGAGGAATACTTTGCCTCCGCCATCCATATAGGAAGCTAAATTTGCCTGATCATTATCAGTTAGTGTATTTCCTCCTGACCATACTTCTCCTGACCATACTATCACAATGTCGTATTCTTGCATTGTTGCAAGGTCTGGGCCGTCTTCATCACCATCAATAACTTCGAAGTAGGTGTAAGAAAACCCATTGTCATCTAAAGCTTGTTGATACATAGGCCAGCAGTCGGTGAAAGACTCAGGTGCCCAGGCACTTCCATCTCTGTCAACTGCAAGAATAGTTTGTGAGTTAACATTTAAATTTAATAACATTGCTGAGAAAATAGCAAAAATTAAAAGTGTAAAATTTTTCATAATTAATAAGTTTAGTTAATAATAAATTTAATTGCCCAAATATAATAAAAAAAGGGGTTGAAAAACAACCCCTTTAAAAAAATAATTTAAAAAATATTATTTTATAACTATTTGTTTAGTGATTATTCCATCAACAGTTGTAATTTGAATGAAATAAATACCTGCTCTGTAATCAGAAGTATTTATTTTAATCAGTTCATTATTAACACTTCTGTTAAAAACAACTTGTCCTACATAATTTGTCATTCTAATAGTTTGAATTTCTTTATTAGAATTAATATTCAAATAATCAGCTGCAGGATTAGGATAAATCATTATTGCAGTATTATCTTCTGCTTCATCAATTCCAACTATAACGCCAAGCATTACAGGAACTTCAATAAGTGGAGTTGTGGGTGCATTACTGTTAACCTGGATTTTAGCTGAATAAGAACCAATCTCAAGGTCAGTAGCATCAAATGTAACTGTAATATCTGTGCTTTCTCCGGGAACTACAATCCCTGAAGTTGGATCAACTGATAACCATTGAGTAATAACATCACCTGTGAGGTGTGCTCTAATATTCCAGTTGTAGTCATGAGATAAATGGCCCCATGCAATACCTGTTTTTATCCAGTTACCGTTAGGATCAGCAGGACCGTCATCAGTACCTGCAGGGAAAATATCTGTACCTTGTTGATCTAATTCATAACCAACCCAAATATCTTCACCAGTAATTGTAATAGGAGTATCTAAAGTAATTGTATGCCATGAAGCTTCATTTGGGAAAAAAACTTGCTCAGCAAGAAGATCGCCAGGTTCATAATCATAATCACCCTCTCCATAAATTTTAAGAGTATATCCTTCAACTAATTCATTAATAAACACCTCAACAGAAGTTAATTCCATTCCTGCATAAGGGAGTGTTAAAACATTCATAAATTTAGCAGCAGCTTGCCATATTCCGGGGGCACTAAGTCCAATAGCACTTGCATTATCACCGTCATAATTAAGAATTACATCATCAGAAGGAGCAGGTGCACCACCTGATTGTGGACTTGGGTCTTCAGAAACTAAATTAGATATCATAACGGAGTGACTTCCAATATTAGTTGCTTCATTTTGAGGAATAGATTTATCACCAGCAATATTATAAATAATTTCAAGATCGAAATCAAGATTTGCAGAACCTGTATTTTCGATATTCATATTGTCAGTAACAATTGTTCCCTGATCAATAATTTCCGTAAAATTTGCAGGTGTAACTGCGATATTTGGATCGCTACTTGATGAAAGTTCTGTCCAAATAATATCGTCCATATAAAATAATGGAGTTTCTCCGGTTGGTGCACCGGCAAATATATCAATACCACCAAGTTGGTTAGTACCAGGATCGCCTTGTGCTTGCAAGCTCCATTGCCATTCATGAATTAAATTTCCTCCGATATAAAGTTCTGTCCAGTCGTCGTCGAGATTAATAAACTGGCTACATAATACCCATTCGTCATGGTTGTATGTAAAGAAAGCAGCATTTTCGCCACCGGCATGAATAAAACCATCACCGGTTTCAGTAAAATAAACTTCAAATGCCCATTCAACACCGGGAGTTTCAAAATGCTGGAAATTGTAATATCCTGCATATCCCGTTGGAACATAATAATAAAAATCTACCTGATATTGACCTGAAACACGGTCGCCCATAAGAAGAATAAGGTCAGTTGAACCGTCAACTTTTACAGATTGTGATGTACTATGAGATTGTTCATCGCTTATTAAAGCATCTTCGGATGAACCCGGAGTTCCACTCCATGTATCCCACCATTCTGATTCAACAGCTAAATAATCGCCAACATTATACGATTCGAAATCATCTTCATAAATAACATTTGGAAGTTCCTGATAAAGGAAATCATCAAAATAATATTTAGGTGTATCACCTGTAAGAGCACCTGCGTAGAGATTAACTCCACCTAACTGAAGCGTGCCTGGATCACCACCTGACTGAAGACTGAATTGCCATCCGTGAATAAAAGTACCATTGATCCATAACTCGGCTGCGTCGTTGTTAAGATCAACAATATTTTGAACGTCAATCCATTCATCAAGATTAAATGTAAAAGCAGCAGCATTTTCACCACCTGCATGTACAGTAGCATTTCCATCAGAGCCAAAATAGACTTCCATAGCCCATTCTACACCCGGAGATTCAAAATGCTGTAGGTTGTAATACCCACCAAAAGTGGCAGGAACAAAAAATCCGAAACTAATTTCGTATTTTCCTGAAGTTTTGTTACCTAAAGGTTTAACCAAGTCGGAAGAACCTTCAACTAATACGGATTTGATCGGGCTTTGAGCCTGATCTTCGCTAATAAATGCATCTTCGGAAGAACCGGGAGCATTACTCCATGTTGTCCAATCTGCAGATTGTGCGGCTAAATAATCGCCGGTAGTGTAAGACTCAAAGTCATCTTCATAAATAACGACCTGAGCCATTGTTGCAAAACCAAATAAAATGGCTGCAGTAAAAAGTAATAATTTTTTCATAATAAATAAAATTTTGGTTAATAATTAATTTTTCAGCTTAGCAAAAGTAAGATTTTTTTTTATAAAATGAAATATTCGTTAATAAAAATTTAAAATGACTAAAAT
>JAIORY010000295.1 GCA_021107915.1 Bacteroidales bacterium
TTAAGGTATATCATAAATATTACTTTCATTTCTGTACCCTGAATTATCTCCATACCAGTCTGGGTATAATGCACCATCACTTTGTGCCCAATCAACAAATTTTAAATATGTTGCTGCTATTTCAACTTTTTCTTTAGGATATTCAAATGGAGCCCAAATATTTATCGCCCAAGGCAGATTGTTAACTGTTTTATAATATATTCCGTTTCCGGTTTGAGTATTGTCATCCCATGTTCCAAATATACTTGTTTCAGCAAGATCTGTTGGTGTATGATTCGGAAGATGTACTTCGTAATCTCTATTTTTATTGATAATAATAAATGGATTAAAAGGGGGTATGCCTATCTGTGCTGATGTCATAGGAGATGCCAAATCAATAATAATATTAAATGTATCAGGAGTAACATAAGTAGCTCCCGGACTTGTATTTACTCCTATACCTGTTCCGGGATGAGGTAAAAGATTGAATGCATTATCATAAGCAATTATTACTGCGTTTGATTGTCCGGCTTCGGTATTATTTGCATTTAATGTAATAAATCCTTCTTGCAAATTTTGCCCGCTAACTGTATTTACTGATGCTGGATTAGTAGATAATTCAAACCCAAATCCATTTTCAAAACCAGCACCATTTGCTTTTGCAATAAATTCTGCATTTATTTTTGCAATTTTATTCTCTCCGTTTGTGATCTGATTAAAATTGTAATTTATTACAAGATCATTAAAGTCAAAGTCTCCTTTAGCTGGCCAGAGATCTTCATAAGCAAGGGTTCCATAGTCAGCTTCACAAGGATAGTAATTGTTGAATGCGTAATCGCCATCAGCAGGGTAATCATCAAATGAATCAGGAATACCATCTCCGTCAGTATCGGTTGCAGTATAATCAATTAGTGGGAGATCAAGTATCATACATGGTAAAGGATCAACAGTTACATAAAAAATGCAATCATTAAAATCATGATCGCAATTATATGGATCACTTCCATTGTTGTCTCTTCTGATATCCTCAAAACAAAGTAAAGCCCTGTCTCTTGCCGGATCATTAATAAATACACTATGTTGTTTTAAATTAGGATTAGGCTCAGGATTAAAATCACGTTCTGAATAATAAAGCCCATATCCGTTAGTTACTGTTCCGGTTGATTGATTCCATCCATTTGCAGCGAGAACCCAACCGATTCCGGTATTTTCAGGAAATGTACCAATATTTACTTTATTTCCTGCTTGAAGTCCGCCACCACTACCTGAGAATGAACTATTTGGAAAAATAATAAAAATTGTGTCAATATCATCAACTGTTGCCGGAGGCGAACCTAAATTGTAAGTGTAAAATCCAAGAACATTTTTATAGCCTGCTCCTTCGTGTACAAAAGTTACATAAACATCTCCTTCACATTCAAGTTCAAGATCGTGTTGATATGAACTTAAAAGATATTCAGGATGGTGTGTATTTACATGAAGTCCCGACGGCAAGGTATTTGTAATATCTGTCATAAAATCAGCTGTTATTACATCATTAACCGGTTCTAAATAATCAGGAACACCTTGACTGTTATATGTTCCAAGGAATCCAAATATACTGTTAGTGCTTTTTGTTGGAAGTAGTCCTTTGGATTTATTTGGAATAAACTGTCCGCCAAAATTATATTCAGCAACACTATTTATTATAGATACTTCTACAAAATCTATCAAACCAATATGCTCAGTGGCAAGAACAATTTTATCGTTTGCAGCTGAAACCGGTCTTTTTACTTCGTAATACCCGTTTTCATCGGTTACACCTTTTACCATAAGACGTCCTCCGGATTCAGGAAAATCGGTATATGCTTTAACTATTACTCTTGAGATAGACTTATTTTGGTTGTCACTTGTCTGGATCTTTATTGTAATATCCTGAGAGGTTTTCCAATCAAAACCTGTGTTGACTACAATATTTTCCATAGTGATTACATCATCTTCGGTATCAACGTAATCAAATTTATTACATGCTGTGCTAATTAAGAATACTAAAAGCGAAATTAGTAGAATTATTTTTGTTGATTTCATAATTACTGAGTCTTATATCCAAAAACAAATTTGCAAAAGATATGCCTTAAATATAAAACTCAGTAGTTCAGCATGTAAGATATTTCAATTTAATATTAGGTGTCCTAAAATGGGAATAATGTTTTTATATTGGAATTATTTGAAATTGGGAATTATTCCTGATTTCTGGAATTAAAATGACGAAAAGTTATCAATTGGTCATATTGTGTGCCTGGCTCACGATAATAAACAAAAATATTATATTCATTTTCAGTTTCAAAATGATTTCCTTCAATAAAGCTTACATCACCTTGTGATTTTCCGTTTTTTACAAAGGCATACAAATAATTATAATAACCTTGTTTGAGGAAAAGAGAAATTTCATAAGCTTTTTTGTCATAATTATATTTCATTCGGTTTTTACCTGAAAACTGCCAGTCTGTAATTGCTCCTAAAACATACAACTCACCATCAATTAATGGAACAGGGTATGGGAGTATAAAATGAACAAAAGCATAATCTGCTTCTGTGGAAGTGTTTATACGTTCTGAAGTTTTGATGAGCTTTTTCCCGTTAATATCATGTTCTGAAATATATACTTTATATGGTCGTCGATTATCCGTATGTAGGTAAATCTGGTTGGTCTTATTAAAAAAATCAATTTTTTTGATTTCTTCGGATTGATATCTAAGATCTTTAATATCGAAATTTCGGAATTCATTTCCTCCGTTAAAAACATTTTCTTTATCATGATTGTAAATAATCTCATTTCCTTTGATCATTTTAGGTTTAAGTTCAGAGATTAGATTATCCCACCTTCCATTTTGCTGAAGAATTACTGTTAATTCGCGATAGGGATTAGCAATTTCAAAACCGGTTTTATGTATGGTAAAATCAATTTCTTGTTTGTAATTCATATCAGCAAGACTTGTTGCTTTATGAATGTTGGCATCGATTGTAACTTTCTGGTCAACAATCATAAACCTGTAAGTTAAAACTACATTTTTGTCTTCATTTTCATCAACAAAAACCTTAAAAATATAATTCCCCGAAAGGATAGCTTTAGTATAATCTGATGGAAAAACTGTTTCGTAATGTGTAAATTCAGTATGAGTATTAAAAGAATATTGATAATTACTAATGTCTTCTATAGCAAATCCATCAATATATTTTGATTGAGGAATATCGGAGGTTTTCCAGTTAGCATCGCAATGAATAATAGTATATTTATAATCTTTAATATCACCATCAAGATCGTCAAACGAAAGTTTAATTTTATCTTCAGTATTTAATCTGATGACATTTGAAGACATTTCCCAGCCTTCTTTATGCAGCAGGATTGTTTTAATATTTTGTTTGTAAATGTAATTTTCATTTCTGATAAAGTTTTTCTCATAATAATCATCCTGATCATTATTAGATTTAGAAATTTTGTTTTCAATATTGCTGGTGAAGATATTCTGATTAATATTTCCGATTGAATAATTATATGCAATCAATAAAACAAGTAGAATAATTATAAATAAGTAGTGTTTTTTTTTCGATTTTTTCATTTAATATTTTTTGCAAACTTAAGGATAAACTGTGGCTTAAGATAAATTATTGTGTAATAATTATTGAGTCTGGTCTAAAAAATAAAAACATAAATTAGAGTTATTTCATTTTTATATGTAATAAATTTCATTTAGTCAAAAGATTTTTTGTAAAATTGTACCTTCAAAAATTTAAAGATTTTTTTATTGACAAATTCAACCTATGTCGAAAGAAATAAAAATTAAAAAAGGTTTAAATATCAACTTGTTTGGAGAAGCTGAAAAAACAGTTTTTGAATTAAATTCTAAACAATATGCAATTAAACCTACGGATTTTGTTGGAGTCTTTCCAAAATTATTAGTTCAGGAGGGTGATGTGGTAAAAGCCGGATCACCCATTTTTTATGATAAATACAGAGAAGATATTCAATTCACTGCACCGGTAAGTGGCAAGATAATTGAGATAAAGCGCGGAGCAAAACGGGTTTTGCAGGAAATTATCATCGAAGCTGATAATGGAATAGAATACGAATCCTTTGGAAAAGCAAAACCGGATGATCTGAAAAAAGAGGAAATAATTGAGAAATTATTAAAAAGTGGTATCTGGCCTTTTATACGCCAACGACCATATTCTATAATTGCAGATCCTAAAGCTGAACCAAAAGTCATTTTTGTTTCGGGTTTTGATTCGTCTCCTTTGGCTCCTGATTATGATTTTCTTGTTCATGGAAAAGGTGATGAATTTCAGACAGGATTAGATATAATTGCAAAACTGACATCAGGAAAAGTTCACTTAAATATTAATACTGACCTTCCCGGCTCAAGAGTGTTTACTAACTCAAAAAATGTTCAGATCAATAATTTTACGGGACCTCATCCATCGGGAAATGTCGGCACGCAGATAAATAAACTTGACCCTATTAATAAAGGTGATATTGTATGGTATCTGCGCCCGCAGGAAATTATTACAATAGGGAAATTATTTCTTGAGGGAAAATACGATGCTTCAAGAGTAATTGCTTTGACAGGTTCTGAAATTAAAAAAACAAGTTATTATAAAACATATATCGGAGCTTCAATCGAAGGAATGATAAATAATAATCTTAAACAGGAAAATGTAAGATGTATAAGCGGGAATGTTCTTACCGGAACAAAAATTGAGAAAACAGGATTTATGAGTTTTTACGATTATCAGCTTACTGTAATTCCCGAAGGCGATCATCATGATTTCATGGGATGGATGTTGCCCGGATTAAAAAAACATAGTTTTTATAGAACTTTTATAGCATGGCTGACTCCTAAGAAAAAATTTAAAGTACATACAAATATCAATGGTGGAGAGCGTGCTTTTGTTATGACAGGGCAATTTGAAAAGGTTTTTCCTTTTGATATTTATCCTATGCAATTAATAAAAGCCATTATTATTGAAGATATTGATGCGATGGAAAATCTTGGAATCTATGAAGTTGATGAAGAAGATTTTGCCCTTTGCGAATATATCAGTACTTCAAAAATCAATATACAGTCAATTGTTAGAAATGGCTTGGATATGATAAGAAAAGAAATGAGTTAGGAAATATAGTACTTAAAGTGAACTAAAGTTTTGAGTGAACTAAAGTTAAAAGTACTTGCAAAATATTAAATTTATAATTTTAGTCATTTTAAATTTTAGTCATTTATAATTTCAGCTCATTTTAAATTTTAGTCATTTTAAATTTTAATTATTCAAAACCCTAAGCATAAAAGAAAAATATATTAAATGAAAGCAATTAGAAACATATTAGATAACATAAAACCTTATGTTGAAAAAGGCGGGAAATTTCATTTTCTCAGATCCACTTTTGATGCTGTAGAAACTTTGTTTTTTGTACCCAATCGTGTTACTCAAAGTGGTTGCCATATTCGCGACAGCGTGGATATGAAAAGGGCAATGATAGTTGTTGTAATTGCTGCAGTTCCTGCATTACTCTTTGGAATGTGGAATACGGGTCGCTTACATTTTGAAGCAATTGGAGAGGTAGCTGCTTTCTGGCCAACATTTTGGTATGGTTTTTTTAAGATTTTGCCAATTATTGTTGTTACTTATGTTGTAGGTCTTACTATTGAAATAATTTTTGCCCAAAAAAGAGGGCACGAAGTAAACGAAGGATTTTTTGTTTCGGGGATGTTAATTCCTTTGATATTACCGGCGGATGTCCCTTTATGGATGGTTGCTGTGGCAACTGCTTTTGCAGTGATAATTGGAAAAGAGGTTTTTGGCGGATCAGGGATGAATATTATGAATCCTGCTTTGATTGCCAGAGCTTTTCTGTTTTTTGCATATCCATCAAAAATGTCGGGAGACATAATTTGGGTTAGCGGAATGTCGAAAGGCGAAAATATTGTTGATGGATTTTCAGGTGCAACTCCTCTTGGGGATGCTTTAGTTGGGAATCTTGATAAACTTCCAAGTCCAATGGAAATGATAATTGGAACAATACCCGGGTCAATTGGCGAAACCTCTGTAATAGCAATTCTTATTGGTGCGGTAATTCTGCTTTTTACAGGAGTTGCCAGTTGGAGAATAATGTTCTCGGTTATTGCCGGTGGATTAATTATGGGATTGATCTTTAATCTTGCAGCAGTTAACGATTACATGGCACTTCCTGCATGGCAACATTTGGTGCTGGGTGGTTTTGCTTTTGGTGCAGTTTTTATGGCTACCGATCCTGTTACAGCATCTCAAACCAATAAAGGGAAATATATTTATGGATTTCTGATAGGTTTGCTTGCAGTACTTATCAGAGTTGTAAATCCGGCATATCCGGAAGGTATGATGCTGGCAATATTGTTGATGAACGTTTTTGCTCCACTTATCGATCATTACGTTGTTGAAGCCAATATTAAGAAAAGATTAAAAAGACTTAAAGTAGTACAGAAAATATAATAATCACAATAGAAAATTTATAATTATGTATAGTAATTTCTACATATTCCGATATGCCAGTATTATGGTAATATTGGTTGCCGCAATATTATCTACTGCGGCCATGTTGCTCAAACCTTATCAGGAACGAAATATTGCTATTGATAAAATGCAGGGAATATTAATATCTGCAAAACTTGAAGCAAATGCCGGCAATGCAATCCAACTTTATGAGCAATATATTATTAATGAGATTGTAATTAACTCAAAAGGTGAATTGGTAAGTGAATTTAAGAGTGGTGATTTTGTAAAAGGTGATATTCGTGCTTTAGATATTAAAGTTAAAGAAGAACTTTTCAAAAAATCAAAAGAAGAAGAATTTAACCTTCCGATTTTGATTTGTGATATTGATGGCAGAAAAGTAAATATTATTCCTTTATTTGGCAAAGGATTATGGGGTCCGATTTGGGGAAATATCGCTTTAAGCGAAGATTACAATGAAGTAGTTGGAGTATATTTCGATCATAAAGCTGAAACACCAGGATTAGGAGCGGAAATTAACAAACCTGATTTTATGAATCAATTTGTAGGCAAAAAATTATTCAACGATAAAGGTGAATTTGTATCAATTGATGTTGTAAAAGGTGGAATTGATTTAATACCTAAAGATATCAGAATACATGGTGTTGATGCTATTTCGGGTGGAACAATTACCAGTAATTCTGTTAAAGATATGCTAAATGACTGTTTAGAAAATTATGTACCTTATTTAAAAAAACAATAAAATAAATGAGCACAGAAATTAAAGAAAAGGAACCATTGTTTTCAGTAAAAAACAGAAAATTATTACTGAATCCGTTAAATAAAGATAATCCAATTACAACTCAGGTATTGGGAATATGCTCCGCACTTGCTGTTACAGCAAAGTTAGAACCGGCTTTTGTTATGTCATTATCGGTTATGGCTGTTCTTGCAATAGCAAATGTTTTAATCTCATTTTTGAGAAACGGCATTCCTCCACGTATCAGAATAATTGTTCAGTTGGTAGTGATTGCTTCGTTGGTAATTCTCGTTGATCAATTACTAAAAGCATTTTTATTTGATGTAAGCAAGCAGTTATCAGTTTTTGTTGGATTGATAATTACAAACTGTATCATCATGGGAAGATTAGAAGCATTCGCAATGGCGAATAAACCCTGGCCTGCTTTCCTCGACGGATTGGGAAATGCATTTGGATATGCATGGATACTTCTCGTTGTTGCTTTTTTTAGAGAACTTTTAGGATCCGGAACTATCTGGGGTTATCAGGTAATCCCTGAAGACTTTTATTTGTTCGGATACAAAAATAACGGTTTAATGATTTTACCTCCAATGGCATTAATTGTTGTTGGAATTATCATCTGGGTACAAAGATCGAGAGATAAAGAATT
>JAIORY010000047.1 GCA_021107915.1 Bacteroidales bacterium
ATTACAAAAAAAGTGATATTTATTGAAGATTGATGTAGATAAAATTCATGAATTTTATCTACATCAATCAATTTTAAAACATTTATTAAAAAACATTTAAAACATGACCCTATACCAAAACAAATACCGTGTAGAATCAAACAGGTGGCAGTTTTGGGATTATTCTGTACCTGCATCATATTTTATTACGGTATGTGTTCAGGATAAAAAAAATATATTAGGCAGGATAGAAAACCGTAAAATAAAATTATCAGATGCCGGAAAAATTGTATCGGATTATTTTGCAGGAATTCCAAAATATCACAAACGTATTGTTTTAGACGAATGGATTATTATGCCCAATCATTTTCATTTCATTATTATATTGGGTAATTATGGTTTTGATAATGGGGTTTCGGTTATTGGAAATGATGATAATTGCGATGTAGATAAAATTCATGAATTTTATCTACGGTACAACAAACCCCCCCTATCAGAAAACGACATAAAACAATACATTAAAAACAATCCTTTAAATTGGAAGGATGATAAATTTTATAAATAACAAAATGAACACCTTCACTGCAATAGATTTTGAAACAGCTACACCTGAATATCAGATTTAACAAAAAAATCAAATAAACCAACATTTTACTATCTTTGCCAGCTAATTTTCATAAACTTATTAACTTATATTCAATAAAATGGAACAAATAAAAAATCAAATACTTGACAAAACAAGTCTAATATTTTTATTCATTTTTCTTTTTGCATTTTCCATTACAGCTAATTCACAAAAAACAACTTATGACGATAGCTGGGGAAAAGCGGGATTTACACTGACTTCAGAAAAAAACACCGGTGTTCAGATAAATTATTCTATTAATGAATTCTCTTTTAATGATATTATCATTGATAAAGAAAACATGAAAAATATTATTTTGCCAGGGCATTTTTTACCAAATGATGAAGGTGCTCCAAATCTTCCGGGTTCAGGACGCTACATTGCAATTCCGCAAGGAGCTATTGCTTCTGTCGAAATAATTTCATCACGAACTCAAATATTCAAAAATGTAAATATTGCACCTGCTCCACGTATTCCGCTTGACACCGAAACAGGTCCGTTGGATTATAAAAAGGACAATAAAGTTTATTCAAAAAACGCACTTTATCCTGCCAAAGCGGTAAGCCTGTCAACTCCTACACAAATAAGAGGAGTTGATGTAGTTATGCTTGGCATTACTCCTTTTCAATATAATCCGGTAAGTAAAGAACTGATAGTTTACAGAGATCTGAAAGTAAAAGTTAGTTTCGAAAGTGGCAATAATTATTTTGGTGAAGACCGTTTACGTAGTCGTTGGTGGGATCCTATTTTAAACGATGCCGTTTTAAATCATAATTCCCTTCCAAAAATTGATTATAATACACATTCTTCAAACTCAAGAGAAGAAGGATGTGAATATTTAATTGTTACACCCGATAATCCTGAATTTCAGCAATGGGCAGATTCATTAAGGGTTTTCAGAACAAGACAAGGAATTTCAACCAATATTGTTACTCTTAGTGAAATTGGTGGAAACTCAGTTACAATTCTTGAAAATTATTTTAACAATGCATATAATACTTGGGACATTCCACCTGTTGCTGTTCTTATTCTTGGCGATTACGGAACAAATATTAATAATCGGATATTATCACCAGTTTGGGACAATTATTGTGTTTCGGATAATATTTATGCCGATGTTACTAATGATGATATGCCCGATATGGTTTTTTCAAGAATTACTGCGCGTAATGCAGCAGAGCTTGAAATTATGGTAAGTAAAGTTATCAATTATGAAAGAAACCCTCCTGTAAACCCTGATTTTTATGATCACCCGATAACTGCTCTTGGATGGCAAACCGAAAGATGGTTTCAGATATGTTCGGAATCAATTGGCGGTTTCTGGAAAAACGAACTTGGGAAAGATCCTGTCAGAATAAATGAGGTTTATGATGGCGATCCTACAGTTGATCCATGGTCAACAGCTCCGAATACAGCAACAGTAGTCAATTATTTTGGCCCTAACGGATTGGGTTATATTCCGGCTTCACCATCGGAATTAAGCGGTTGGACCGGCGGAAATGCTACAATGGTTACAAATGCTATCAACAGTGGTGCTTTTATGCTTCAGCATAGAGATCATGGCGGGGAAACAGGTTGGGGCGAACCAAACTATGATAATAATGATATTGATGATCTTACAAATACCGATCTTTCCTTTATCATGTCAATAAACTGCCTTACCGGGAAATACAATTCCGGCAATGAAGTATTTGCCGAAAAATTCCACCGCTATGCTTATAACGGAAATAATTCAGGAGCTTTGGGAGTAATTGCTGCCTCGCATATTTCTTATTCCTTTGTTAATGATACTTATGTATGGGGATTTTATGATAATCTGTGGCCTGAATTTATGCCTGATTATGGAACTACTCCTGATTCCAGGGGCCTTGTTCCTTCCTTTGGAAATGCTGCTGCAAAATATTTTCTTCGACAATCAAACTGGCCTTATAACACAGGCAATAAAGAGGTAACATATAATTTATTTCATCATCATGGAGGCTCATTTTCAGTTATGTATTCTGAAATACCTCAGGATCTTACTGTTGTTCACGATCCTGTTATCCTTGGCGGAATTGATAACTTTACTGTTACCGCTGATGATGGTGCTTTTATTGCTTTAACGGTAAATAATGAAATTATTGGAACTGCCGATGCAACAGGTTCTCCCGTAAACATTTCTATTGACTCACAAACTCCGGGCGACACAATGATAGTAACAATCACAAAAACCAATCATTACAGATATTCAGCTTTTGTTCCTGTAATTCCTCCTGACGGAGCTTATTGCGTTATTGATTCTCATACTTTTACAGATGATAATGGAAACGGAATTCTTGAATATGCCGAATCAGCTTTATTTACACTGTTTGTCGAAAATCTTGGTAATGATGATGCATCAAATGTTGAGATAACTCTATCCACACAAGATGAATATATTACAATTACAGATAGTACCGAAGGTTATGGAACCATTCTTGCTCAGGAAATTGTTTCAGTTGATGATGGTTTTGCTATTGAAGCAGCAAATGATATTCCTGATCAACATATTGTAATTTTTAATGTATCTGCAACAGACGGAACAGACATTTGGGAAAGCAGTTTTATTGACACTTTTCATGCTCCTGTACTGGAGTTAATAACATTTGAAATATCCGATCCAAGCGGTAATAATAACGGAAGAATTGATCCGGGCGAAACCGTTGATATTATTATTACTGTTGGTAACAGCGGAACAGCAGAAGCATTTAATGTTTTGGGTGAACTTATTTGTGAAGATGAATACATTACCATTAACACAAATAATATGACTTATGGAAATATTGCCGGAAGTGGTTATAATGTTCAATCATTTAATGTAACTGCCGATGATGATACCCCGGGAGGATTTTTAGCACATTTCGATTTGAATATCTCCGCTGACGAAAATATCACGGCAAGTGGAAGTTTTGAAACTATAATAGGACAATTTGCAGCTCTGGTTCTTGATCTCGATCCTGGTTCACACTCTGGTCCTGCTATTGCAGAAGAAATTGAAAATCTTGGTTTTTATACTGATTACACAACCGAATTTCCACAAGATGATCTGGCAATTTATCAATCTGTTTTTCTTAGCCTTGGAATCTTTTTCTCACATCATGAACTTACAACTGCTGAAGGACAATTACTCGCTGACTATCTTGAAGATGGTGGTAATTTGTATATGGAAGGAAGAGAAACATTTGATGTTGATCCTCAAACCGCAGTTCACGGAATGTTTAATGTTTCGGCAGTTCATGGTACTTGGTTTCAATTTATGAATATTTATGGAGAACCTGATACTTTCACCGAAGGAATGAGTTTTGAATATGATGGAGTTAATCCTTACAACAATAATTATCTGACTGCTGAAGAACCTGCCTTTGTTATCTTAAGAAGTGAAGAAGAAGATTATGGATGTGGTGTTGCTTTTGATGGTGGAAATTATAGAACCATTGCTGCTACTCACGAATTTGGAGCACTTGTTGACGGGGATTATCCCTCAACAAAAATGGAGTTAATGCTAAATTATCTTCACTTTTTTGGTATCGAAAGCCCCTATGTTGGAGTTAATGAAATCAATAATAAAAATATTGAAATAAGAAATTACCCAAACCCGTTTAGCAATCACACAACAATAGAATTTTATTTAAACAAAAATTCTAAAGTTACTCTGGAAATTTTCAATATGAACGGACAAAAAATAAAAACTCTAATAAACAAAAATCTTAATGCCGGAAAACATAACTTTGACTGGAATTGTAATAATGATAAAAACTCAAAACTTCCTTCAGGTATTTATTTTTACAAAATACAGGCAGGAAATAATCAATCAATCAATAAGTTGATTGTAATTTAATTGCTAAATAATGCAAAAACGAAATCCTCCAAATCTTTAAGATTTGGAGAATTTTTAGCACAAAAAAACAATAATCATGAAAAAAACAAAAATTTTATTTATTTCTGTCGTTACAATTATATTATTTGCTGCCGGAATAAATTGGGCTGTAAGTAGTGGTTCTAAAGACAAAGATAATCAGGAACATCAGGTTGACACCCGTGTTGACAATAACAGATACTGGATTAGAAAAGCAGAAGCGGGACTCGTTTTATTAAACCCTTATACAAAAGTTGAAAGTTCTGTTTATACCGGAAGCACCATTAAATCAACCCTTGTTGTAACAAGGGATTCACCTGATGTAGCTGTAACAACTGAAAGCTCAACTCAAAGTGAAAATTCAGTTTTTATTGATCCATCAGACAATGAGACAATATTAAATTCTAATAATTCTACAACAAATCCTGCTGCTGATAACCGTAGTTTATATGGTGCCAATGATCTATATTCATTCGATGGCGGCACTAATTGGGAAGGTGAAATAGCAGGTGCCGGTGGAAATAACTCAGGAGACCCAACAACTGCTATTAATCTTAACGGTCGTTGGTTTGTCGGATATATTACTTCTTCTTTAGGTCAGGGAGTATCTTACTCAGACGATCAGGGTGATAACTGGATAAAAGTTACAGTTTCAGGTGGTGGTGGTGCTACACTTGATAAAAACCATTTATGGGTTGATAATAGCCCGACAAGTCCTTACAAAGGAAACTTATATGACTCATGGACTCCCCTTGGATATTCGCATCCAAATGATAGTGAAATTGAATTATCTCTTTCTGATGATGATGGTGTTTCCTGGTCATCACCAAAAAATATTAGTAGTGCAGTTAATGCCGGTAGCCATAATCAGGGTGTTAATATTAGCACAGGCCCTAATGGAGAGGTTTATGCAATCTGGGCAATTTATGACAGCTGGCCCTCAGATGAAACTGCAATTGGTTTTGCAAAATCATTAAATGGAGGTATCACATGGGTTTCGGCAAGCCGGATTATTGAAAATATAAGAGGAATCAGAACTTCCGAAACATCAAAAAATATGCGGGTAAATTTTTTCCCTGTAATGGATGTTGATATCAGTACCGGAATATATCAAGGTAATATTTATGTTGTTTGGTCAAATATTGGAGAACCCGGAGTAAACACAGGAAATGATATTGATGCTTACATGATTATTTCATCTGATAAAGGAGAAAACTGGACTGATCCTATTAGAATTAATCAAGATGCACCAGGACAAGGAAACGAACATTATTTCCCATGGGTTGCCTGTGATCCTGAAACAGGTAGTCTTAGCGTGATTTATTATGACGACCGCAATGTTTCATTAAATCAATGCGAAACCTATTGTTCCAATTCACTTGATGGAGGTCAGACATGGGAAGATATTAAAGTTAGTGATGTCTCTTTTACTCCAACTCCAATTCCGGGACTGGCTTCCGGTTACTTTGGAGATTATCTTGGAATAGTTGCCAAAGGAGGCAATGTATATCCATGCTGGACAGATAACAGGTCTGGTTCTGCAATGACTTATGTTTCTCCTTATCAACTCATCAATGCCGTAGCTCCTTATAATCTTACTTCTGCTCTGGATGAAGAAACAGGAGAAGTTGAACTTAACTGGGAATTTAATGAAGGCTATGGTTTTAATCATTTTAATATTTATCGTGACGAAACTCTTCTTGGCACTTCAATAGAAAAAACTTATGAAGATCAATTACCCGATTATGGATACTATACATATTCGGTGAAAGCATCTTATGATGGAGATATTTTATCAGCTTCGGTTTCGGATTTAGTTCAATGGGGAAATGCACAGATAAGTGTTAATCCTGAATCAATTTCTAAATTAGTTCTTATTGGCGAAATTTCAACGGAACATTTTTCAATTTTTGATAATGGCGAACTTCCATTAAATTATAATATTAGTTTAACAAATTCCGATTCAAAATCAGGTAATCGAGATTATTGTTCTGCCGGTGGCGGATGTGGTATTTTTATTGATAATGTTGAAGTTGGTGATATCAGCAATCCTTCCGTATGCGATGGGTATGCCGATTATACCGGTCTTTCTACACAAATGTTAATTGGAAACGAATATGAAATCAATGTTTTTGCCAACAATTCAAATCCAATGAACAGAGTTGGAATCTGGATTGATTGGAATCAGAATGAAGACTTTACTGATGATGAACTTATTGCTGTTTCCACCACATCACCATTTACAGCTTCTGTTTCACCTCCTCTTAATGCAATTGACGGACCAACAAGAATGAGAATAAGAATAGTTAATTTAAGCAATCTCGAACCTTGCGGCACTGTTGCAAATGGCGAAGTGGAAGATTATACAATAAATGTAATTGACTGGATATCTATTGATCCTACTCAAGGTAGTATTGCATCAGGAGACTCTGCAGAAATTGAAATAACTATTGATGGAAGTAAAAGAGAAGAGGGGATATATTTTTACGATCTGACAATTTCAAGTAACGATCCTGATGATCCTGAAGTTATTATTCCTTTTGATCTTACAATTGTTCCAATGCTGCTTGAAATAAATGCTGATCCGGCGGAAATCTGTCCTGGAAATTCATCTCAATTATCTGTAACTGTCAACGGTGGTTCTGGTTCTTATACATACTCATGGATATCAATTCCTGAAGGATTTACCTCAACTGAACAAAATCCTGTTTTCTCTTCAATTACCGAAACAACAATATTTATTGTTGAAGTTGATGATGGAGAAAATCAGATTAGCGAACAAACCACACTTACCGTTAATCCTTTACCGGAAATTGATCTTGGCAACGATCAAAGTATTTGTCAGGGGGAAGAAGTAACTTTTGATGCCGGAGCCGGAGATGTTGAATATCTGTGGCAGGATGGGTCTTCAGAACAAACTTTCACCGCAAATCAGACAGGAACATACTGGGTTCAGCTTACTAACGAATTTGGATGTTTAAATAGTGATACTGTGGATTTATTTGTTAATTCTTTGCCTCTTGTTGAACTTGGAAATGATTCCGTAATTTGTGCTGGTCAATCAATTACACTTGATGCCGGAAATCCGGGATCAACATATTTATGGTCAACTGGACAAACAGAGCAAACAATTGTTGTGGATACTACTGCTTTTGGTCTTGGCATATTCGATCTTTGGGTTGAAGTTACAAACCTTGAATTATGTATCAACACAGATACTATTTCCATTGGAATTGAAGATTGTTCGGGTGTTAATGAAATCATTAATAATCTTTCATTAAATATTTTTCCAAATCCAAGTGATGGACATTTTACTGTTACTTTTAATTCAAAGAAACATATTAATGTTAATCTGAAGATTATCAGCAATACAGGAAATATTGTTTTC
>JAIORY010000261.1 GCA_021107915.1 Bacteroidales bacterium
AACCGATAACCGACAACCAACAACATCACCTTTTCCTCAGCCAAAATCTCTTAATTTTAAATAGTATCTTTTTCCTTTTATATTCTCTTGAATCTTGCATTAGATTATCAGAGCTTTTTAGGAAAGTAATGAGTGCTAAATTATTTCTAAAGGTATTTATTCTTTCGTTTAAATGATCAAAAAGTTTGTCTTTTAATTGATTGGTTTCCGATATCGTTTTTTCCATCTTATTTATCTGATAATTGATCAGGTCAATGATATCAAGTTTATCATAGTTAATTTCGTTATCTGTATTATTAAATGTAATCGAAAGATAGTTAATACATTCAATAGTTGAAGAATTAATTTCTTTGATTTTATCAGGAAGTTCGCTATATGACTTTTCGATATTGTCTATTAGTTCGCTTTGAGTGATGTAATCTATTAAGCGTCTAACATTAATTTTATCAACTTCTTTTTCCTCAAATTGAATTTCAAGAAAATTATTTAAATCTTCATCTTTTAATATTTCTATGCTTTCGGGGAATATGACAGCAGCAGCTTTTACTTTACGTGATGTAGATTCAAAGATATCATAAAAGGATGCGGTTATTTTATTAATCGAAAAGTCATCAACTTCATATTTAAACTCAATTGTTTTATCTTCTTTTAATTCCTTTACCAGATTTTTTAAATAGATAACAAGACCAATCTGTTTTTTGTATATCGTTGAATTTATTTTTTGTTCTATTTCGCGATAAATATTGATAAGAACAATTCTGATTTTTAATAAATATAAATTTAATAATTGTTCAAGTATCAGGCTGTTGTTTATCAAGTTCTGATCTGTTTTCCATTGATGCGGATAATCCGTAAGTGCTTTTCGTATCTTTAATGCTTTGTTAAATGAATCCTTTTTTATCCTCTTATTTATCAAAAGATCGTCAAGGTCGTTACAAATATTTTGAATGCTTAAAGCTGTGTCAGTTCTCATCTTATCGAAAACTGAAGTGAAAGAAGTTGAGTTAGAATTTCCAATATGATCTATTTTATCAGAAAGTTTTTCTTGTTCAATATTAATATCTTCAATAGTGAGTTTTTCTGTGCCAATTTTTTTCTCAAGTAAAGCAAAGCTGTCGTTAATGCTTTGATCTAATTTTTGAAAATTAATTATTATCTCCATGCTTATCAAACCTGTTTCTCTTGCAATTTCGTAAAGCATCACAGCTAAGTTGCCTGGAAAATAAGACCTAATCAGTTTTCTGTATTCAATAGAAAATGTAGGAACTTTGCGTTTCCTTTTTAATTTTCTTAGATTTTTCTTTTTGAATTTTTTTAGTTTTTTGCTGTCCAACTCATCATAAACAAGGTCTTTTTCCTTTAAACTTAAAACAATTTTTTTTGTAATAGTATTTAAATAATAATCTATGTTTCTAAAATATCTATCATAACCTTTTGCAAGCAAATCATGTTGCTTAAGAATTATTTCATTTCTATATTTTTCAGATAACTTTCTTAGTTGTATCAGTAGGTTACTATGGTGTCGTAATAAAGCTCTTTCAAGGTCGAAACCTATATTGGATTTAGCCGAAGATTTTATTTCAGAGAAAATATCTTCAATAATTTCAGTAGCTTTTTGTATTATACTGATATTTAACTGAGAAAAGATTTTTAAATATTCATTAAAATAGTTTCTGTTATATAATTCTATTTTTTCATACAAAAGTGTGGCTTCATGTTTAAGTATAGATTTTTTCGGGAAAGAAATATTTTCTAAAACATTATCATCATGTTTTATCGTAGAATTATTTTTTTCATTTATAAGTTGTTTATTGTAAAAGAGATTATGTTTTTGTGAAGCATTGTTATCATTACTGCTATCACCAATTTTTAATTCCTTAAAATATGAAGAAGCTTTTGCAAGAATTACCGTTCCCACATAATTACATAGTTTGTTAATGTTTTTTATAAACTCATTTTCATGTCCGATTTCAATTTCGGGGATTCCGAGAAATGTAAGATCAGTATTTACAGATTCGGATTTAATAATATCAAAAATGGACTTTTGTTCAATTTGATTATTGATGATTTTTATTTCTGCGTTTAATCGCACATTTTCAAGGATAACGGCAGTATCATCATAAAGGTTTTTCATTTCCTCATTTACCGGATTAACAATAATCAAGCGTACTTTTGCATTTCTCCATTCTTCCGATAAAGTAATAAATTTTATCAAAGACAAAACAAAATTACCATTATTACTGCCACCTCTCCACCATACATCTATTTGCTTATACTCACCAAAACCTTTCTTTTTATCATAATGCAACAAAAGGGTATTAAGATCATAGTCGGTAAGTCTTTTAATGAGGTGAACAAATTTTTCAGGATGCTCACTGTTTTTTCCCCAACCCAGCAAAACAGTATTTGGTTCAACACCCGAAAAGCCGTACGAAGCAGCAATAGTTTCAATGCCTTCATAGATATCTCTACATTCCTGTCTGCGTGTATAAATACCTTGATTTTCATCACTCTCTTTCGAGCTTTGAGTTTGCTTTAATTTTGTGATAAGCACTTTTGCAGACATGTTTTCTATAAGATCGAAATTAGACAGAAACCCAAGTTTTCCAACGAGATGTTTACCAATCTCCAAAAGATGGGGTCTTGAGCCAATGCTACCACTAAAGAGAATAATATTAGGACGCCAGTTTCTTTCATCAATTACCTTCTGATTCATTTTGTGTAATGCCTTACGTATAACTGATGACCATACACTTTGCCACACATCTCCAAAGTCGAGCTGCAACTCCTTTCGCTTAATGATAAAATAGACACTGGAGATAAAGAAAAGAGCAATAATCATTGCAAGTGTATCCAGTTTAAACATTACTCCAAAAGAAGCGAAAAACCCAATTATCCCAATCCATTTTGATATTTTAAAACTTGGTCTGAAATCAATGCTTGCCCATTTTTCTAAAGCAAATGCCAGATTGATAAAGCCATAAGCAGCAATAAAGAACATAGAGACAAGACGAGCGATAACATCAAGTTCGCCAATTAAAATACCAACTTCAGCAATAATAAATGAAAGAAGAAGAGCATTTCGCGGTTCATTATTTTTGCCGTAACCTATACTAAATATTTTAGGACCAATTTTATCTTTTGATATAGCCTGAAGTATTCTTGGTGCCCCTAAAATCCCGCCAAGGGCAGAAGAAAGAGTGGCTCCCCATATACCTGCAATTACCAATGGCGAGAACCATGCAATTTTAAGTAAAAAATTCTTATCGTTAATCAATAGGTCTCTATCAACAAAATAAGCAAAACAAATTGCTAATACAATATATATTATTAAACCAATAACTATTGCAGCCAAGGTACCACCGGGAATATTCTTTTTAGGATTTTTAAGATCGCCTGACATAGCAACTCCGGCAGTAAAGCCAGTTACAGCCGGAAAAAATATAGCAAAAATTACAATAAAAGAAACACCGGTTCCTGATGAAGTAATAGAAACCGGATCGGGAAGTAAAGAATCTCCGGTAAATAATCCGATAAAAATTGAAACTAATGAAAGTACAATCGCTCCCATAATAAAAAACTGTGCTTTTATTGCAATAGAAGTTCCGATAAAAGCAACAAGAGCTAAAAGGATTAATACAATGGTTCCAAGAATCCTGAAATCGTTGATAGTAATGCCCAGCCCAAGAAAGTTTCTGATGACATCTATTCCCAGAAAGTTTTCACAAAATCCGATTATGTACAACGCAATGCTGAATGCAGTACCTATAAAAATTGTTATTCCGATGGCTCCACCCATCGGAAGTCCCAGACTACGACTAAGCATATAATAAATTCCACCGGTTTTTATTTTTTTATCTGTAGCAATTGAAGAAATACTCAATCCTGTGGTTAAAGAAATAATATGAGCTAAAATGATAATTCCCAAAGCACCAATTAGTCCGGCTTCACCAACAACCCAGCCTAACCTCATGTACATAATTACACCGAGAATAGTGAGGATTGATGGAGTGAAAACTCCTGCAAATGCACCGTATTTCTTAATTTGTGACATATTTTTAGGTTACTAAATAAATATAAAAGTAATATTTTTTATTTCTGTAAGAGAAAAGTTAGTAATTAGTGTATGTTCATAAAGTCAATTATGATGATAAAATTTTAGATTTATGATTTTAGATTTATGATTTTAAATCCTCTGATATCAACAAAATTTTAAATCTGAATTCTAAAATCTTAAATTATTAGAACGTAACTTTATGGACAGACACTAAGTAGTATGCACTTCAATTATTCCATTACTCCATCATTCCATTACTCCACTTTCAATTTACCTTCCCGAATCATCTGGTTAATTTCTTTAACAATATTTTTGTAATCCGATTTTATACCACATTTGTATATTTCCACTAAAGGGTCGTTATCATAAATTTTACTAAAAAGTTCTTCAGAAGTTGGTGTTTTTTGCAATTTTCCATATTCCTCATAGGTTAAATTCAAAAATGCAACATTTTTGTTTATGCCTCTGTTATCAAGTAAATAATTGTTATCAAGTTTTGTGGGATAGGGGTATTTTCCACCTCTGTAAATATCACTAACGGCAGGATAAGAAACAATCTTTGATTTATCATCCGAAAGTATAACAGGAACTAAATTAAAATAATCAGTTTTTGTTTTGTAAACAATAGCTGGGGGTCCGGGCATACTTGCCACCTTAATAGTTTCTTTTTTCTTTTCCTTGTCGGAAGTCTGTTTGATATTTGTTTTACAAGAAATGCTTACCATTATTATCAAAATGAATATTGTAAAAACATTAAAATAATTTTTCATAATTTTTATCGTTTTAGTTTAATTGAAGAAATTTTCTATAAAAATATAAATTGTATTCAAATTATTGTGAAAAGCAATTAATATTTTAATAAATTTGCACATTAT
Organism: Bacteroidales bacterium; assembly: GCA_021107915.1. Lineage (GTDB taxonomy): Bacteria > Bacteroidota > Bacteroidia > Bacteroidales > JAIORY01 > JAIORY01. The sequence goes on from JAIORY010000261.1 coordinate 4,933, forward strand.
AATTCAAAAATTTAATATTAAAACATTATAATCATGAAAAAAGTATTCTTAACAATTACAGTATTAGTGTTTTCAGTTTTTGCTTTAAATGCTCAGGAAAAAAAAGAAGTAAATCCAAATACTCCAAAAATTGAATTTGATAAAATAGTTTATAACTACGGAACAATTATTCAGGGTGGTGACGGAACATGTTATTTTGAATTTAAAAATGCAGGAAAAGAACCACTTATTTTATCAAAACCCCGTTCGTCTTGTGGATGTACCGTTCCAACATGGCCAAAGAAACCAATTCTTCCGGGAAAATCTGATAAAATAAAAGTTACTTATAATACCAAACGAGTCGGTATTATAAATAAAACTGTTACCATATATTCAAATGCAGCTAACAGCTCAATTGTTCTTAGAATAAAAGGTAAAGTAATAGCTGCACCAAAAGAACAGTTGCCACTGAAAAAAACTGATAACGGTGCAACTCCGGTCAATAAGTAAAAAACATTTTTAATTATAGTATTTACTATCGGGATTATTAATTATTAAAAATCTATAAAAATGCCAAAGACATCAATAAAAGGGCAGAAGATGCCTGAATCACCAATTCGTAAATTGGTTCCTTATGCAGAAGTAGCAAAAAGCAAGGGCAGAAAAGTTTATCATTTAAATATTGGACAACCGGATATTCGCACTCCTGAAGTTGCATTAGAAGCTATTAGAAATTATAATGAAAAACTTGTAGCTTATTCACATTCGGCTGGAATCCCATCATACAGAGAAAAGCTTGTCGGTTATTATAAAAAACACAATATCCATATTACCAAAGACGAAATAATTATTGGAGCAGGTGCTTCCGAAGCTATTTTGTTTGCAATGCAATCGTGTATTGATCCCGGAGACGAGATAATTATTCCGGAGCCTTTTTATGCAAATTATAACGGATTTGCAGTTAATGCAGGCGTTGAAGTAAAACCTATAAGTTCTTCAATAGAAACAGGTTTTGCTCTTCCTCCAATTGCAGATTTCGAAAAAGCAATCACATCAAAAACCAAAGCAATTATGATTTGTAATCCGGGTAATCCTACCGGATATTTATATTCTCAGGAAGAACTGGAGACTTTGCGTGATATCGTAAAAAAACATGATCTTTATTTAATTTCCGATGAAGTTTATCGTGAATTTTGTTATGATGGTCGTGTTCATTATTCTGCAATGTATCTCAAAGGTATTGAAGATAATGTAATTTTGATTGACTCCGTTTCGAAAAGATATAGTGCATGTGGAGTTAGAATTGGTTGCATGATCACAAAAAATAAAGAAGTATTAGCAACAGCTATGAAATTTGCTCAGGCTCGACTAAGTCCTCCAAGTTTTGGGCAGGTGCTTGCGGAAGCTGCTCTCGAAACAACTGACGATTATTTTGAGGAAGTAAAAAACGAATATCTTGCCCGGCGTGATGTCGTTGTTGAGTGTGTTAATAAAATCGAAGGTGCATTTTGTCCCGTTCCAAAAGGAGCTTTTTATGTAGTTGCAAAATTGCCTATTGATGATTCTGATAAATTTTGTCAGTGGTTATTAGAAGATTTTGAATATAACAACGAAACTGTTATGTTAGCTCCGGCAACAGGCTTTTATTCAACAAAAGGCAGGGGAGAGGATGAAGTAAGAATTTCTTATGTGCTTAATGTTGATGATCTGAAAAGTTCGATAAAATGCTTGGAAGAAGCATTGAAGGTTTATCCGGGAAGGACAAATTAGGTTAAGGTTGAGGTTTAGGTTTAGAAAAATCTTAAATCGATATTCGGTGTTCGAAATTCGATATTCTGATAAAAAATCTTAAATCAACAATCGGCATTTGATATTCTGTTACAAAATATTAATGAATATCGAATTACGATTAACGAATGATGAATAATGAAGTTTTAAGTTTGATATTTTATCAACTACTGTTTAAAAATCAGGATAAAGCAGATACTTTGTCCTGATTTTTTTATACTCATCAATTTTTGGTTTCCAGCTTTTGCGGATTTCTTTTTCGCTTTTTCCTGCAATAATTTGTAAACGCAATTTATCGGTTCCGGCTAATTTGTCGAAAAATGAATTATAAAAATTATCTTTATCTTTAAAGAAATTATACATTTCTATTAAATACTTTAAATGTATTTTATTCATTTTGTTTTCTTTAAAGAATTCCTTTAAAAAATATCCTGTACATTTTTGATCTTTGAAAGGAGGGTGCAAACTGGCTCCGGGAGAGCTTTTTGGTGTAAAAGAGTAATTACCCTGAGTGAAATCGGGATGACCAATAATATCGAAAGGAGAATGAGTTCCTCTTCCAACGCTGATTATTGTTCCTTCAAAAAAACATAAAGAGGGATAAAGATAGATTGAATTCATGGAAGAAAGATTTGGCGATGGTTTTACAGGTAACTGATAAAATTTATTGTGGTCATAATTTTTACATTTGATAACAGTCAAATCACATTTAATTCCATTTTTCAGCCAAGCTTCACCATTTACCATCTTAGCATATTCACCAATAGTCATTCCATGAACAACAGGAATTTTATGCATTCCAACAAAAGAAGAAAACTCTTTTTCTAAAACCGGTCCATCAATATAAAACCCGTTAGGATTTGGTCTGTCTAAAATTATTACAGGAATATTATTTTCGGCACAAGCTTCCAAAACATAAGTCATTGTTGAGATATAAGTATAAAATCTTACACCAACATCCTGAATGTCAAAAATTACTACGTCGATATTTTGAAGCATTTCAGGGGTTGGTTTTTTATTTTTTCCATAAAGGGAAATTAAAGGCAAGCCGGTTTCAGCATCAATTTTATTATCTACTTTTGCTCCTGCATCAGCATTCCCTCTAAAGCCATGCTCAGG
>JAIORY010000015.1 GCA_021107915.1 Bacteroidales bacterium
ACGGATACCGGGCTCATCATCAACAACTAATACTTTTAATTTTCCCATGATTTATAATTTTTAATTACTTTAGATACTTATTTGTGATAGTCCATAATATTCGATTTTCTTTACCCCTCTGTCCTTCGGACATCTCCCCTACTTCGCAGGGGAGAAATGCGCTTCGCAGGGTGATTTAGTAACTTTTCACTTTCAACTTTACACTTTCAACTTTCAACTGCCAACTGCCAACTGCCAACTGCCGACTGCCGACTGTTTACTTTTTACATCTTCAGTAATTTCTTAATTTCCCTTTGCAGCTGATCGCTTCTAATACCTTTTTCAATATATTTATCTGCTTTGATCCATGATTTTTCTTCTTCGGAATCAATCCCGAAAAGTAAGCCGGTTTCTGCTGTTACTGCCGTTATTATCATTACAGGTACATCCGGATACTTTTTTTTGGTTTTATAACTTAAAATAAAACCGCTATCTTTATTTTCCATCATAAGATCAAAAATTGCAAGATCGGGTTTTGTGGTTTTAAGAATTTCTTCTCCTTCTTTTTGACAATCAGCAGTTATAACTTCAAATCCCATATTTGAAATTAAAAACTTGCTTTGTTCCAACTGATCAATATCATCATCCACAATCAATACTAATTTTTTATTTTCTTCCATTTTTCTCAGTTTTATGTGTTTATGAATTATTTATTATTCTTGGTATTTTTATTTTAAAATTTGTTCCTGTTTCGCCTTTTTCTGCATCATCATTAGATTGTACGGAAATTTGACCTTTGTGCATTTTTACAATTCCATAAATAAGCGGTAATCCTAAACCCGTACCTTTGCCGGGTTTTTTTGTTGTAAAAAATGGAGTAAATAATTTGTCCATATTTTCTTTTGAGATACCGGTTCCTGTGTCGCTTACATTAATTTCGATTTCATCATCCGTATCAGTGATAAATATTTTTAATTCACCCCCATTGGGCATAGCTTCAACAGCATTTTTTTCGAGATTAGTTAAAACTTGCATTAACTGATCTTTGTCGAACATAGCTATGGGATCATTCATTTCTGAAGAAAAAGAAATGCTAATATTATTAGGTTTGATAATTGAATCAATACTGTGTTTTGTAAAATTTTCAATATTTGCTTCCGAAGGTTTCACTTGATTTTTTCTTGCAAAATTCAATAATCCTCCAACAATTCCTTTACATCTTTCAGCTTGTTCAACAATCAATTCAAGGTCTTCAATTATCGGGTCATCACTTTTCGCTTCTTCTTTAAGAATGTTGCTGTACATGGTTATCACGCCAAGTGGATTATTCAACTCATGTGCAATACCTGCTGAAAGTTGCCCCATGTGAGCCAGCTTTTCCGATTGTTTTAAAGCTTGTTGTGCGGTGCTTAAATTTTCATTAGAAATGTTTAAGCTATTGATAGAATCGTGTAATTTTTCTATTGTATAAGGCAAACACATTTCGCTTTCAGCCAGACCTTCGATTATTGCTATTGCATGTTCACGGCAAGTCTGATATCCACATGCCCGGCAATTCAAATGATCCTTAGGTTCTTTTTTACCCATGCTGAGTAAAACTTTTGCTATTTCCTCCTCGCCGGGTTTGTTTATCTTAATATTTTCTACTTTAAAAGTTCGGGAAAGGTCAATATTACTGAATTCCTTAATATCTTTTTCCCATTGTTCTACATCAAGATTATTCAGTTTTTCTTTTACATAATTACTGATGCAGGTTCGTTTTGAATATCTCTCATCGGGCTTAGTCATTCCCGGACCCATAATACAACCTTCGCAACAAAGCAGTTCGAGATGTTGTGAATAGATTTTGTTTTTTTCAAATTCATTTATTGCAGCAATAAAATTATTTTTTCCTTCGGCTACAATAGTATTTCCTTCCGAGATATCATCCGACTTATTTATTGTATGTAATAATCCACGGCTAACCGGAAAGATTGCTCCTTTTCCTGAAAAAGGCGGATCAAATTCTGTTGGTTCTACATTTTTTGTTGTTAAGCCTTGTTCGTTGAACATTTCTCTTAGTTCCTTAAAAGTCAGAATTTCGTCAACTTCAACAGACTCGGCTTTTTTTGCAAGACAAGGTCCTATGAAAACAATTTTTGCATTTTCGCCATATTTTGCTTTTGCTATTCTGGTAATAGCAACCATCGGCGAAACTATCGGAGCTAGAGATGAAACCATCTCGGGATGATAAATTTTTATATAAGAAACTATTGCAGGGCAGTCGGAAGTGATGCACGTTTTGTTGCCATTGTTGTTAAAGAGTTTTTTATATTCTTTTGCAACCATATCGGCACCAAATGAAACCTCAACCACTTTACCAAAACCAATTTTTCTTATGAGACTAACCAAAATCCGGTGGTCGGATATTTCTGTAAATTCTGCCGGAAAACTCGGGGCAACACATGCGATTACTAAATCATTTGAATTAAGTAACGCTCTTACTTCATCTTTTGTTTCCAGAAAAACTTTGGCACCTTGGCTACAAACTTTGACACAATTACCACATCCTATGCACCTTTCATCAAGTACTTCAGCTTGCCCGTTAATAATTTTTATAGCTTTTGCAGGACATTCACGCACACAAGTGTAGCATACTCTACACTTGTTTTTTACAGTAAAAACCAGTTTGCTTCTGTTTGTGCGTTCCATGTCCTTTTTGTTTTAATAGTTAATTTATAAATTCAATATTTCAACACCCCCTTCCCAGCCTTCCCCCAATAGGGGAAGGAGTTTGGCTTTCCCCTATTTTCTATTAAATTACTTTTTTTTCATTGCTGTTTTGCAATTAACAATCATTTTTCTCCAACATTCCATTACTGAGTCCACTACGAAAAGTATTTTTTAGCCACTAAAGCACAAAAGCACTAAATTTCACTAAAATTAATTTATTGATAATCTTTGTTTTGTGGATTTTCGTGTTTTCGTGTTTTTGTGGCATTTTTTTTTGTTTTCGGAATGGATTCAACATTCCAACATTCCAATGACCGAAGGAAATCCGTATGGATATTCCATTTTATTAAAGTTCATAATTTTAAAGTTCTGAATTCATCGCAACACATCTCTTTTATCATAATTTGTATGTAAAAGTTCGTGACTTTTATGACCGAGAGGTTCACCCAGAAATTTATCGTAAATCTCAATGATTTCGGGGTTCTTGTGAGAAACCTTTAATGTTTCATTTGTGTCGATATCATAGAGTGATTTCATTCTTGATTTCAAATCATCTTCGTTTGAACCAATATGTTGACCTCCTCCTCCGATGCAACCACCCGGACAAGCCATTATTTCGATAAAGTGAATATCTGTTCTTCCTTCCTTGATTTCTGTCAGGAGCTTTTTTGCATTTACTAATCCGTTAACTACGGCAACTCCAATTTCAAGTTCACCTATCTTGATTTTTGTTTCTTTTCTTTCTTCAAATCCTCTTACCTCGGGTATCTGAAATTTTACAAGTTCCTTGCCGGTGAGTTTGTAATAAGCAGTCCTGATTGCTGCTTCCATCACTCCACCCGAAGCACCGAAAATTTTCCCTGCCGTACTTCTTGTTCCTAATGGCGAATCTGCAACTTCAGGTTCGATTTTACTAATATCAATGCCATATAATTTGATAAACTGTCCTAACTCACGGGTTGTCAAAACCGCGTCAACATCAGAAATTCCATGAGTTGTCATTTCTTCTCTTTGAGCTTCAAATTTCTTTGCTGTACATGGCATAATCGAAACTGAGTAAATATCTTCAGCTTTGAGATTTTCTGTTTTTGCAAAATAATTCTTGATAACAGAACCCATCATTTGTTGTGGTGATTTGCAAGATGAGATATTTGGAAGAAATTCAGGAACAAATTCCTCAGCATATTTTACCCATGCCGGACAACAGCTTGTCATCATTGGAAGAACACCATTGTTGGTAATTCTGTTAATCAATTCAGCAGATTCTTCCATAATTGTAAGGTCGGCGGCGAAAGATGTATCAAAAACTCTGTTGAATCCGATTTTTCTCAAAGCAGAATTCATAATTCCATTTATGTCTTTGCCGGATTCTATTCCAAATTCTTCCGCCAAGGAAACAGAAATTGCCGGAGCATACTGAATAACAACAGTTTTTGCAGGGTCATTTAGTGCTTCTCTGATTTCAGGAAAATGATTTTTTTCAGTTAATGCGCCGGTTGGGCAAACCATAATACATTGTCCGCAATTTACACAACTCGATACGTTAAGTCCTTTATTAAAAGCTGTTCCAATAATTGTTTGGCTTCCTCGATTAACATAATCAATAGCTGAAACACCCATTACTTTTTCACAAACTTCAACACATCTCCCGCAAAGGATACATTTATCAGGGTCACGAATAATGCTTACACCTGAATTATCGATATTATAATTATTCTTTTTCCCGATTATCCTTCTTTCTCTTACTTGCAATTCATCTGATAAATTTTGAAGCTCGCAATTACGATTTCTTACACAGTAAAGACAATCATCAGGATGGTTAGATAATAGCAGTTCAACAATAGTTTTTCTTGCTTCAACAACCTTTGGCGAATGGGTTTTTATTTTCATTCCTTCAGCAACCGGAAATGAGCATGACGTAATCAACTTTCCTGTTATTTCATCTTCTACAACACACATACGGCATGCGCCTGTTGGTGTAAAATCTTTCATGTGGCAAAGCGTAGGTACTTTTATTCCATTACGGTTTAGTGCATCAAGGATGGTTTCGCCTTTGATTGCTTCAACTGATTGATTATTAACTTCTATATTGAAATTTATTTTCATAGGTTTATATTTTTGTAGTTAATATATTTTCTACTACTTATGTTTTTTAGAAAAATTTATGATTAGAAATTAACTTATCGAAATTGCATCAAATTTGCATACTTCTTCACAAGTGCCACAGCCTATACATTTTTCTTCGACAATAAAATGAGGTTGTTTTTTTGCTCCTATAATTGCATTAGTCGGGCATTTCTTTGCGCAAATTGTACAGCCGATACATTTGTCAACATCAATTTTAAATGTCCTAAGTTCGGTGCAAACTCCTGCACTACATTTTCTTTCGAAGATATGTTCTTCAAATTCTTCTCTAAACCATTTTAAACTACTGAGGACAGGGTTTGGAGCAGTCTGACCTAAGCCACATAATGAAGTTTCTTTGATAACTTTTCCAAGTCTTTCCAATTGTAAAATTCCTTTGAATCTTTCTAAGGCTGCATTTGGACTTTCGTTATTTGGTCGTTGAGTTATGCTTTCAAGAATTTCGAGCATACGTTTTGTTCCTTCACGGCAAGGAATACATTTCCCGCAGCTTTCTCTTTGGATAAATTGCAAAAAGAATTTTGAAATATCAACCATGCAGTTATCTTCATCCATTACAACAAGACCACCGGAGCCCATCATAGCTCCAACTTTTATTAGTGATTCGTAATCTACCTGAATATCAAGATTTGCTTCGGTGATACAACCGCCTGAAGGTCCACCAATTTGTACTGATTTGAATTTTTTATTGTTTTTGATTCCTCCGGCAATATTGAAGATAATATCTCGTATTGTAGTTCCCATCGGGATTTCTACCAAACCTGTAAGGTTTATTTTTCCTGACAAAGCAAAAACTTTTGTTCCTTTGCTTGATTCTGTTCCAATGGAGCTAAACCATTCTTGTCCTCTTGCAATAATTTCAGGAATATTTGATAAGGTTTCAACATTATTAATGATGGTTGGTTTTCCAAATAATCCGCTGACTGCGGGAAATGGTGGTCTTGGGCGAGGCATTCCTCTTTTGCCTTCTATGCTGTGAATAAGTGCAGTCTCTTCACCACAAACAAATGCTCCGGCACCCATTTTTACTTTGATGTCGAAGTCGAATCCGGTTTCAAAAATATTGTTACCAAGTAAACCATATTTGCGAGCTTGGTCTAAGGCAATTTTCAATCGTTTTATTGCTAATGGATATTCGGCTCTGATATAAATATATGCTTTTGAAGCTCCAATTCCATAAGCTGCAACTGCCATTCCTTCGATTAAACGGTGTGGGTCGCCTTCGATAACTGCTCTGTCCATAAATGCACCCGGGTCGCCTTCATCGGCATTACAAATTAAATATTTTTGGTCGGCTTTGGTGTTGAATGCGAATTTCCATTTTTTCCCTGTTGGAAATCCTCCGCCGCCACGACCTCTTAATCCACTTTTTTCTATTAAATCACAAACTTCTATTGGTGAATTGGAATTTATTGTTTTTAGAAATCCTTGATATCCGCCAAGGGAAATATATTGTTCAATGTTAACAGGGTTAATAATCCCACAATTTTTAAGGACGACCCTTTTCTGAGGTGCAAAAAACGGATGCTCATTTATTGGCTTTACATTTTCCCAGTTTTGGTTTTTATCTTTCGGAAACTGACCAAGGATGTCGGTTTCGGGAGTTTCTAAATTAAATACTGAATTTAGAATTTTCTCAACTTTATCGCCGGTAACATGCTCAAAAGAAATTCGGTTGAATCCCGGAATCTGTACATCAAGTAAAGGCTCGGAAGAACAAAGTCCGATACAGCCAACTTCAATAATCTCGGCATCAATTTGCTTTGATATGAGATATTCTTTTGTTGCATTAATTGTTTGGTCAGCTCCGGCAGCAAGTCCGCAAGTTCCTGCTCCAATATATATTATCGGCTTGTCTGTTTTTTCTTTTCGGATTAATGAAAGTTTAACTTTATCTGAAGGAGAAATTTCTTTATCAGATAAGTTGTTCAATATAGAATCAATCAGAAATCCTTTATTAGTGTCATTATTTTTCGCTTTCATCATTTTCCTTTCTGTAGTTTTCAATAATTTCAATAATTGACTTATCTGTTACTTTAGCATGAAATTTTCCGTTAACACAAATAACAGGTGCTAGTCCACATGCTCCGATACAAGCTACTACTTCGATGCTGAATAATCCATCACGTGAAGTTTCTCCGGCTTTTAGTTTCAGATGTTTTTCTAATGTGCTTAACACAGTTGCCGATCCGAGGACATGACAAGCAGTTCCACGACATATTTGAATATGATATTTTCCAAGGGGCTGAAATCTAAACTGGTTATAAAATGTTGCAACACCAAATATTTTGCTTGATGGAATATCAAGATGCTTACCTATTTTTATAACAGATTTTTCAGAAATATAACCCTCAGCATCCTGTACTTCCTGTAATATTGGGATCAAACTGTCGTTTCCTGAATTTGGATATTGTTCTAAAATATTTATTGTTTTGTCTTCCATTATTTTTGATTTTGCAAGAAGTGTTTTTTTAGTTTGATGATTTTAAATGTTTATTTTAGTTACTGGTTTCCCATACGGGCTAACTTCGTGTCGCAGGTTTCGTGTTTTGAGTTTATTAACTTCCAACCTTAAACTTCAAACTCAAAACTTCAAACTCGAAACTTCAAACTTGAAACTTGTAATTCCGACCTCCTTTGTCGGTACGGGATTTCACTTCGTTCAGCCTCAAACTCGAAACTTCAAACTCGAAACCTCAAACTAATTCCTTTATGGTTGGTAATAGTTTTGAAGAATCAACAGGTTTTCTCAGGAAACCGTTAACCGGCAACCAGATTGATCTTCCATCTTCTGCACGGTAATCAATACCTGCTTTTCCTGTTACAATATCTTTAAGTAAAATCACCTGAAGTTCGGTGTATTTTGGGTCTTGTCTGAATTCGCGAGCCATTGCCTGAACACTTGATTTTGTTGTTTCAATAATTTCAATTGAAGTTTGCATTAATAC
>JAIORY010000350.1 GCA_021107915.1 Bacteroidales bacterium
GAGCGGCTTATCTTAAAAAAAGGATTATCGGGTAATATGGTTTCTATTTGTCCGAGTTGTTTTGTTAAAAATTCTTTTTTGCCGTTGGTAAGGTACATACTTGTATAATTACCTTCAGCTTCGCAATAAACAATGTCTTCGGGATTAAGGAGTAAAAAACCGGTTTTTGTATTAAATTTTATTTTTTCGGGTTGTAAAAAACATTTGAGTTTTTCAATTTTATCTGCAAGATTATAATTTTGTTTTTCTAATTTGTACCTGTTAAGAGTTTGTTGAATAACATCAGGGTCAACAGGTTTTAAAAAATAATCAAAAGCTGCGTATTTGAAAGCTTTAATTGCATATTTATTATAAGCAGTTACAAATATAATAGTCGTTTTTATATTGAAGTTGTTTATTTCATAAACTAAGTCAAAACCATTTTTTCCTGGCATTTCTATATCAAGAAAAATAATATCGGGAGTTTTGTCAATAATGGTTTTTACTGCACTATCAACATTCGATTCTTTTGAAACGATCTTTATTTCCTGAAAATCTGATAAAAGATTCTCTAACAAATCTCTTGCTTCTTGTTCGTCATCAACAATTAAAACTGAAATAATATCTTGTGACATAAATAATTTATTATTTGATTTGATAAAATTACAATTCCCCCTTGTTTCTATTTAATAAACAAACATCTATTGTATGAAGCTATTCAAATTCTGTATGAAACTACTGCTTTATTGTATAAACTACATTTTTGCAGTTTTCAATAAAGGAATTTCTATCAACACTTTTGTCCCTGCCGGATCATTATTTTTATCAAACAAATCTTCAATTTGATATTTTATCCGTATGTATTTTAGTTTGAAATATAAATCCAATATCCCGTCAATAATACTTAATCCTTTTCCTGTTGAATCTATTGAAACTTCCTTTGCTTTTTCTCTGCCAATACCATTATCTTCAATAGTTATCAGAATTTTTTTATTCTCCTTATTAAGATCAATTTTCAACATCCCGTCTTTTTCCCTGAATTTTAATCCATGCTTTATTGCATTTTCTACAAAATTTTGAATGATCATTTGAGGTATCAGAATATTTGTTTCTACACCGGATGCAATACTAATTTCGTAATCAAACTTATCATTAAATCTAAATTTTTGAAGTTCAAGATAATTGGAAACAAAATCAAGTTCTTCATTAATTGTTCTGTCAATTTTATCAGAATTTTCAACTGTTGCCCTGATAAGTGCCGAGAACTTTGAAATAAAATTATATGCAGTTTCTTTTTCTTCTTTATAGATAAGCGAACTGATTGAATTCAAGGCATTGAAAGTAAAATGGGGATCCATTTGTCCTTTTATTGAAATGAACTGAAGTTCGAAGATTTGTTTTTCAATATCAATTCTTTTTTGCAAGCGTACTTTCTGTGTTTTTTGTATTAGAAAAATGAGAATCAAAATACCGGCAAATATTCCGAGATAGATCAAATATTTAAAATAAAACAATGGATTTTCATAATAACTGATAAGATAACAATTTGCACCGTTTTGAATAAAAAGTTCAGGGTCTTTATTCCCGTTTTTCTTTAAGGAAACATTGAAAAAACGAGAATAATTATTATCAGGAGGTATATTTATTAAAACAGGATAATCAAAATTACCTTGAGTTATTATTATATTTTTTCGGTTATCTCCAACAAATATTAACTCTTTTTCTTTATCTTTATTCAAATTAAATTGAAAACTCTTTGAGAAAATTGGATATTTGATGTCTTTAAAAAGAAATAATTTTAGATTATTATTTATTGAATATGTTTTCCCGTTATTATTGATTATAAAAAGTTTTTCTTTTTCTTTGTGTTTTGTTTTAAACAAAAAAGCACTACTGCTAAAAGTATGTGAAATATCATTCTCTATAATTTTCTTACCATCCGGACTAAAAAGCAAAAGTTTGACAGTTGATCCTCTTTTATCCTGACAAGAAAACAAAACATAAAGCTGTAAACCGGTCTCCGAATTATTAAAGATTTCACATCTAATTCCACCAGGATATCCCTTAAAGCTAATAGGCTCAAAAAAATAATTTAACTTATTATCATAAATTATAAGCCAGGCATTGTGATCAGAATAAGGAATTCCAAGGCTATCGTGAATATTACCTCTGGAACAACTTGAACAAATTAATTCGGGATAATTATCATTGTTAAGATCAGCTATTTTTATATCATATTTAACACTTGCACTTGGAGGTGATTCTATTAAAATATCATTAATAATATCATAAACAAATACAGCTCTCGGTTGTAATGAAAAACCTGCTTTAATACAGAATATTATCTCCTTATATGAATCATGATTGATGTCTTGAAGTAAATTTAACGAAGTGCTGTAATTAACTATGGTATCAACTTTATTTATCCTTGTAATAAATTTTTGTTTTAATAAAGTAGTTGAATCAGCATGAGTTTCAAGAATATTCAAGTAAACAGAATCCTGACCATATTGCGATAAAAAGTAAATCTCCTTTAAGTCATTATTATTAAAGTCGCCACAAAAAAAGTTCTCAGCCTTTAATTTTCCTTCTGGAAATTTTCCTTTAAAATTCCATTGATCATTTAATCCTCCAAGATGATTTATAATTTTTATTGAAGGTTCTTTTTTTAAACTTAAATATAATATAATTTGCTCGCTGTAACCATCATTATCAAGATCGCAATAGTTCATTAAACCATTTTCTTTGTCAATTGTCCATGACCTTGTAATTTCAGTATTATATTTATTAAATATGGGTGGCAGAAAAATGATGATAATAATTGAAATAACCAATGCCAGAAAATAAGGTGAAGTAAGCAGGTTGGTTAATCTGTTCATCAGTGATAATTAAAAAAAATTAATTTCTTGCAATTTACAAACTTCTAATCTTATTGTTATGAAATTTTTATTGATAATTAATCCTAATTCTCAGCGTCTTTCATTTCCTTAATCGCAGCATTCAATTCTGGCAGAATTTTTTGAACATCGCCAACGATTCCATAATCAGCAGCTTCAAATATAGGTGCATCCTTATCAGTATTAATTGCAACAATATGTTTTGAAGAACTTACTCCGCCAAGATGCTGAATAGCTCCTGAAATACCAAGTGCAAAATAAAGATTTGGTGCAATTATTTTTCCGGTCTGACCAACATGCTCGCCATGAGGTCGCCATTCTTCATCAGAAACAGGTCGCGAACAAGCTGTTGCCGCACCAAGTATTTCTGCAAGCTCTTCAAGAGGTCCCCAATTATCAGGTGTTTTCAATCCTCTTCCGCCTGACACAACAATTTCAGCATCGGTTAATAAAAGTTTTCCTGTAACTTTATTTACTTCTTCAACTTTAGTTTTGAAATCACCATCGGCAATTTCAGCATTAAAGTTCTCGATATTTGCTTTATTTTCTGTTTCGATAATCCCAAATGAATTCTGGAATAAAGTGATAATCTTTATATCTGAATTAACTTTAACATTAGCAAAAGCCTTACCGGTAAAGGCTTTTTTACTTACGGTAAACGGATCGTAATTTGAAGGTAATGAAACTACACCCGTAACTAATCCTGCTTTTAACTTTACAGATACTCTTGGAGCTACTGCTTTTCCTGTATTATTATGTGCAAAAACTATAACTTTTGCATCTTCTTTTTCAGCAACTTGTGAAATAACTTTTGCATAAGGCTGATTTGCAAGAGTCTTTAATTTTTCATCATTAACATTAATGATCTTTCCTGCTCCGTATCCGCCAAGTTTTTTTAATTCATCTTCAGCAACATCACCTATAGAAACAACAACGGTTTCTGTATTTAAATTTTTAGCAATCTCATTTGCGTATGAAACTAATTCAAAACTTAATTTTTTGAATTTTCCATCCCAATTTTCTGTATATATTAGTACTGACATTTTATCTCGATTTTAGATTTGAAATTTTAGATTTATGATTTATTTCATGGTTTCATGATTTCATGGTTTCATGGTTACATGGTTGCATGGTTGCATGGTTATATGGTTGCATGGTTGCACTGTTTTATGGTTTCATGGTTAAAATTTTAATTTATCATTGGTATATTTTATTAATTGATTGATTTCTTTAGGAAGAACTTCGACTTCATCAGATATATGTTTATATTCTTCTTTTGTAATTAACTTCCTGACATTTGATTTTTCTTTCCAATCAACTACTTCTTTTAAAGAACCATAACTAATACGATAGAATCGGATTTTATCTTTTTTTGAATATCTACCAAAGCCTTCTGCGATATTAGCTGAAATCGAATCAGCAGAATCGACAATTTGTCTTCCAACAGTAATCTTTGGAAAATATTCCCATTTAATAACAATATCCCAAATAAAATTACTTAAATCAAATGCTCTTTTATAAGAATCAAGATCATTAAAATCAAGATATTTTTTATCCATAACTATCTTTTTTAACAGTGAAACAGTATAACAGTATAACAATGTAACCATTTAAATAACCTTCGCCTCGTTATGAAGCAGGTCAACCAGCTCTTTCACATTTTCAGCATCTACCATTTTGCAGGCTGCTTTTGCCGATGGAAGTTCAAAGTTTTCAAACTCAGTTAATGTTTCAGCGTCAACTGCTTCAACAATATTTAGAGGTTTTTTTCGAGCCATCATAATTCCTCTCATCGAAGGAATTCTTGGTTCCTTAGCAATACCTTTCTGAACTATTGCTACAAAAGGAAGTTGAGTTGAAAGAACCTCCGTACCACCATCAATTTCTCTGCTTACTTTTACTTCACCGTTTTCAATTTCTAAATTCGAAACTGCGGAAATAGATGGGCATTCAAGAAATTCAGATAGCATCCCTCCTACTGCGGAACCATTATAATCGCTTGCTTCAATACCGTTAAGCACAATATCATAATCTTTGGCAACTACTGCTAATTGAGCTGCAACAAAGTAAGCATCTGTTGGTTCTGCATCAATACGAATTGCATCATCAGCTCCTATTGCAAGAGATTTTCTAATTGTTGGTTCTGCCGTTTTTGGTCCGACACTAACAACTGTAATTTTTTCAATTGCCCCACCTGAAGCTTCTTTTAGCTCTATGGCTCTTGTAAGTGCCAACTCATCCCATGGATTAATGATCCATTGAACTCCGGTTGTATCAAAAGCTGTATTATCATCTTTAAACCTAATTTTTGTGGTTGTATCAGGTACATTACTTATACAAACAAGTATTTTCATTATTAATATATTTTTTATTATTTATTTCCGTAAAAATTTATGCAAAATTACAAAACTCTGTTATTATTTAACAATTTAAGAATTAAGAATTCAGATTTAAAATTTGTTTACTATCCGCAAAGTAATAAATAAAAATCTAAAATTTTAAATCTTATATCATAAATTTTATCAACATAATTGACTTTATGAACAAGCTCTTTTTATTAGTCTCTCAATAATGCTCTTGAAATCACAATTTTCTGAATTTCGGAAGTACCTTCATATATTTGAGTAAGTTTAGCTTCGCGCATTAATCTTTCAACGTGATATTCTTTCACATAACCATAACCACCGAATATTTGAACAGCTTCGGTAGTAACTTCCATTGCGATATCTGCTGCATATTGTTTTGCCATTGCACTTGCCATTCCATAAGGTTTTCCCTGATCTTTAAGCCATGCAGCTTTAAGACAAAGGTTTCTTGCATTTTCAACTTTCACAGCCATATCCGAAATTTTAAAAGCTATTGCCTGATGTTTTGCCAAAATTTTTCCGAAAGCTTTACGCTCTTTTGAATATTTAATTGCTCTGTCTAAAGCACCGGCAGCAATACCTACTGCCTGGGAAGCTATCCCTATTCTTCCGGCTTCAAGTGTTTTCATAGCAAATGTAAATCCAAATCCGTCATCACCAATTCTATTCTCTTTTGGGACTTTTACATCAGTAAACATAACCGAATGTGTATCGGAACTTCGCATTCCCATTTTATCTTCATGAGGACCTAAAGAAATACCCTGTGAGTTTCTGTCAACAATAAAAACATTTATTCCATGATGTCCCTTTTCGGGATATGTTTGAGCAGCAACAACATAAGTTGAAGCAGTATTGGCACTTGTGATCCAGTTTTTTATTCCATTAATAATATAATGGTCTCCTTTATCTTCAGCAATAGTTTTTTGAGAAGTTGCATCAGAGCCTGCTTCCGGTTCCGACAAAAGGAAAGCACCAATTTTTTCGCCTCTCGCAAGTGGCTTTAAGAATTTTTCTTTTTGTTCTTCAGTACCGTATTTTTCAATTCCATAACATACAAGCGAATTATTAACCGATATAATAACGCCAAGAGAAGAATCTATCTTAGAAATTTCTTCCATGGCAAGGACATAAGAAACAGTATCCATACCTCCGCCATCATATTTGTGGTCAACTAGCATTCCCATAAATCCAAGCTCTGCAAGGTTTTTTACATGCCTTGTCGGATATTCTGCCTTGGCATCGCGTTCTAAAACGTCTTGAATTAATTCTCTTTCAGCGTAATCTTTAGCTGCCTGTTGAATCATTAATTGTTCTTCGGAAAATTCAAAATTCATATTATAAATTGATTTGTTGTTAATAAAATAAAAACATGCAAAAGTAAAAATATTTAGTATTGTAACTAATCAGTTTATTAATCATTTCCACTGTTCCATTTATTCCCCCAATTTTCATTGTTAATTTAATGTTGATTAGTTACTATAACCCAAAGTTCTTAACTTTCCCTGTTTCTTCAATACATTCACTCATTATTTCATTTATTATTTCTCCCGCTGATTTTACTTCATTTATCATTCCCGAAACCTGACCAATTTCAAGTTCACCTTTATCAATATCACCATCAAACATACCTTTTTTTGCTCAACCGTGTCCGAGGAGATTTTTAAGTTCTTCGATTGAAGCTCCGGCATATTCAGCATCTTGGACTTCATTAAAGAATTTATTTTTTATTAGCCTTACCGGGATAAGTTGTTTTAAAGTTACTTTGGTAGCACCATCTCCGGCATCAATAATTTCCTTTTTAAAATAACCGTGTCCTGATGATTCTTTTGATACAGCGAAGCAGCTTCCTATTTGCACTCCGTCAGCACCCAAAATCATCGCGGCAAGCATTGATTTTCCGGAAGAAATTCCTCCGGCAGCAATCAATGGAATAGAAATAGTTTCCCGCACTGCCGGAATTAAAACCATGCTTGTTGTTTCTTCAATTCCATTATGTCCTCCTGCTTCAAAACCTTCAGCAACAACTGCATCAACACCTGCTTCTTCGCATTTTTTTGCAAACTTTACATTTGCAACAACGTGTGCAACAGTTATTCCATGTTGCTTCAGGTATAATGTATATTTTTTTGGATTTCCTGCCGAAGTAAAAACAATTTTTACTTTCTCTTTTAGGATAACTTTAACATGATCTTCGGCAAACGGATAAATTAACGGGAGGTTAACTCCAAATGGTTTGTCGGTTGCTGCTTTACATTTTTTAATATGCTCTTGTAAAATCTCCGGCGACATTGAGCCGGAACCAATAAGTCCGAGACCACCGGCATTACTAACCGCAGAAGCAAGTTCCCAACCACTGCACCAAATCATCCCTCCCTGAATAATAGGATATTTTATATTAAAAAGATTGGTGATTTTATTCATTAATTTTCAATTATTAAATTAGTGTTTTT
>JAIORY010000244.1 GCA_021107915.1 Bacteroidales bacterium
TTATGATTTCCAATAGATGAAATAGCATCTTTTATTGCAAGCCAAACCGAAAAACAGTGCATAAACGGTGGTTCTCCGACAGCCTTACTTTTTTTAATGACGTTTATATTTGGAGCATCTTTTAATAGTTTTACCCTGAAATCTTTCGGAATATCAGAAATTAATGGAATTTTATAAGTATCGGGTGAAAAAGTCAGAAGCTTTCCATTTTTATCCCACTTCATTTCCTCGGTGGTACACCAACCAACTCCCTGAATAAATCCTCCTTCTATCTGTCCAATATCAATTTCTTCGTTTAAGGGATTTCCGGCATCATGCAAAATATCAGTTCTTAAAATTTTATGTACTCCCGTAAGTGTGTCAATTTGAACTTCTGAAACCGACATCCCAAATGCAAAATAATAAAATGGTTTTCCTTTAGCTTTTTTCTTGTCAAAATGAATTCCCGGAGTGCGATAAAATCCTGTTGCACTCAAGCTGATTTGATTCAAATAGGCTGAATTAATTAATTCTTTAAAGGAAATTTTTGCTTCAGGAAAATTCTTATCAAAGACAAAATCTTCATGAAAAATAATGTCTTCTTTTATTATTTTAGTATTCTCTAAAATAATTTTATAAGCAATTTCAGTAAGTCGTTTTTTTAGTTTGTCGATAGCATTTTTTACAGCCATCCCGTTAAGGTCGCTGCCCGAAGATGCTGCTGTTGCTGAAGTGTTCGGTACTTTTGAAGTATTAGTAGAAGTAACTTTAATATCGTCAGAATTGATACCCAGTTCATCTGAAGCAATTCCCAGTATTTTTGTGTTCAATCCCTGACCCATTTCAATTCCGCCATGATTAACCTGAACGGTTCCATCTTTATAAATATGTACCAATGCTCCCGCCTGATTCAAAAATGAAGTAGTAAATGAAATTCCAAATTTAACCGGTGAAAGAGCAATTCCTTTTTTGAAAAACTCATTCTTTGAATTAAATTCTGAGATTTCTTTTCGTCTTTTAAAATAATTTGAAGACTTAATTATTTCATCATAAATTTTTAAAAGTCGATTGTTTTCAATCTTTTGTCCGTAATGAGTAATGTTGTTTTTATTTATCTGATAAAAATTTCTATACCTGATTTTAGTTGCATCAATTTGAAGAAATCTTGCAATCCGGTCAATAATATTCTCGATGACAGCCATTCCTTGTGGTCCGCCAAATCCACGAAAAGCAGTGTTTGAGGGAAGATTGGTTTTATAGGCTTTTCCAATTACACGTAAATTCGGGATGAAATAACTGTTGTCGATATGAAATAAAGCTCTTGCCAAAATTGCGTCGGTAAGATCATTTGACGATCCGGCATCACAATTCATTTCCACGTCAAGTGAATTAATAATTCCATTATCATCAAAGCCAACTATATAATTTGACAAAAACGGATGTCTTTTTCCTGTTGTCAGCTGATCATCATTTCTCGAAAGATGAATTTTTACAGGTCGATTCGTAACATTTGCAAGCAATGCAGCCCATGCAGCATAATGGTTTCCCTGGGTTTCTTTTCCGCCGAATGCTCCCCCGAGACGCCTGACTTCCACTTCTACTTCATTTTTATTTATTCCGAGAACTCCGGCAACTATACTTTGAGTTTCTGAAGGATGTTGTGTCGAACTGAATATTTCTATTTCTTTTCCTTCGCCGGGAATGGCAAGACACGACTGTGTTTCGAGATACCAGTGCTCTTGTGCTCCGGTGAAAAAGCTTCCTGATAAATGATGCTTGGAGTTTTTTAGTGCATTTTCGACATTGCCTGTTTCAATTTTTTGTGGCTCAAAAAGAAGATTGTTTTTTTGAATAGCAGTTTTGAGATCAGTAATACTTTCTAATTCTTCAAATTCTATTTCAATAAGATATTCAGCTTTTTTTGCAATATCTTCATTTTCGGCTGCAATAAGAAAAATTGCTTGTCCTGCAAAAGTTATTTCTCTCTCGGCAAGACAAGATTCATCCTGAACAACAGGTCCCATTTGATTTTTACCGGGGATATCTGCGCTGCACAAAACTGCATAAACTCCTTGCAATGAGCGTGCTTTCGACAAGTCAAAAGATTTGATAATAGCGTGAGGCAAACGACTGTAAACTATTTTACCAAATAAATGGTCGTTTACATTAATGTCATTTACATAAACCGATTCTCCGGTAACATGTTTAATTGCGTTATTATCTTTTGCTTTACTCATTGGTTTCTGACCAGAATTTTATTAATAAATTTCCTGCTGCAATTCTGCGGAATTCCTTGTCTGATCTCGCATCAGAGATTGGTTTAAATTCATTTTTTAAAATTTCGACAGCTTTGTTAATAGTATTTCTTTCCCATCTTTTCTTTAACAGGAAGTCTTCGGTTTTGTGTGCTCGTTTTGTTATTTCTGCCATTCCGCCAAAAGCAAGGATTATTTCTTTAACAAATAATCTTTCATCAAGTAAAATATTAAAAGCTCCCGAAAGTGTTGAAATATCAAGATTTTTTCTCTTTGATATTTTATAAGATTTAATAATGTTTTTATCTGATTTTGGGATAATCACGGATTCAATAATTTCATCAGTTTTTATATCTGTTTTTCTATATGATTTGATGAAATTTTCAATTTTAATAATTCTGATTTTTGAACTGCTCTGAAGTTTGATTTTGGCTTTTAACGCAAATAATACCGGAATAAGATCGCCGATAGGTGAGGCTCCGCCAATGTTTCCGCCAATTGTTGCAAGATTTTTGATTTGCAGGGAACCAAAAACTTTTAAAATATCATCAAAAATTGGTATTTTAAAAGTAGTTAAACTTCTAAATTTCTCAAGATTCAATCCGCTGCCAATATAAAAATTGTTTTCATCTTCGGTAAAATATTGAATATCCTCAACACCTGAAACATCAATAATCTTTAAGGGTTTAAGCTTTTCGGATATATTTTTGTATGAACTATCGGTTCCTCCACTTAAAAGTATTGCATCAGGATTTTCTTTACGAATTTGTAATGTTTCAGAAAGATTTGTTGAACGAAAATATTGAACATCCTCAGCATAAATTGAAATTGTTTTTGTTTTCTGGTTGATCTCTTTTAGGAGATTAATAGTTTGACTTTTGTTTTCTTCAAAGGAATCTTTTTGACCTTTACAGGAATTTTGTGCAGCTTTAATCAGAGGTTGATAACCTGTACAACGGCAAAGATTCCCGCTAAGGGCATCTTCAATAATTTCTCTTGACGGATTTTTATAGTTTTTAAAAAGAGCAAATAATGACATCACCATCCCCGGCGTACAATAACCACACTGACTGCTATTTGTGTCAATAACTGCTTGCTGAACAGGATGAAGAATCAAGTTGTTATTTACTTTGGCAGCAAGATTTTCGACAGTTATCAATTGCTTGCCATGCATCATCGGTAAAAGAAGCAGACATGAATTTACAGATTTGTAGGAAATTCCATTTTCTTTGTCTAACTCACCCAGAACAATTGTACACGCACCACAATCTCCTTGTCCACATCCTTCTTTAATGCCTTTCTTAGTTCTAAACAACCTTAGATATTCAAGTACATTTGTTGTAGGCTTGAGGTTTTTTTCTTTAGAAAAGTCAATCGTAACGATTTTATCGTCAAGGATAAAAGAGATATTTGGTTGGTAATTCATTTTTTATTATGATGAGTTTTTGTTTTTACCTTAAATCCGAAAGCGGATTCTCTCTGACACTAATTTCACTAATTAGCACTAATTTTATATCACTAAAATAAGTGAAGGAGTTTTTATTTAATCCACTCATTTAATTGTACTAATAAAAATCCTTGCGGATTTATGGTTTTACTGTTATTTTATCATTTTTAAATTTTAGTCATTTTAAATTTCAGTCATTTTAGTCATTTTAAATTCCCTGCTAAAGCGAATTTCGTACATCAATAAGTTTTGCAACAATGCTGATTGCTATTTCATCGGGTGTTTGTGAATTAAATTTTATCCCGATAGGCATATCAACTTTTTTAATTTCTTCTTTTGAGAATCCTTTTTCAAAAAGATTCTTTTTTGTAATTGCCACTTTTCTTTTGCTCCCGATCATTCCGAGATATGCATGTGGTTTTTTTATGCAAATTGCGGTTACTTCCTGATCAAATTCATGATTGGGTGTTGTAACAATAATGAATGATTTATCAGTAAAATCAATGTCTTCAAAAGCGTCAAGGTATTCTTTATTGATGAATTTATTATTTTGAATATCAAGATTTGAAATAATATTTTTTCTGTTATCAACAAAAGTAATTTCAAATCCCAGTTGAGAAGCGAAGTTGGCAACAGCTTTTCCAACATGACCGGCTCCAAAAATTATCAAATCATTTTTTTGGTTTAGCGATTCAATAAAAACTTCTACATATCCGCCGCAACGCATGTCGAGGTCATCACCAAGGTCAAAAACAAATTTGCCTGTTGAGTTATTTTCAATGACCTCAAAAGCTTTATCAATAATATTTAATTCAATATTACCACCGCCTACAGTTCCTGAAATGATTCTGTTTTCATAGACAAGCATTTTTGATCCGGCTTTTCTTGGTGTCGAACCTTTTGTTTCTATGATAGTACAAAGGGCAACTTTTTTGTTACCCTTTCTTGCATCATTTATTTCAAGAAAAATATCATTATTCATTATCATAAAATTTCTTATAAAAATTCAGAAATCTTTCAGCTATAGCTTCCCAGCTAAAATGTTCCTGACAGGTTTTATATGCCTGCATTCCAACTTTTTTCTGAACTTCTTTATCACCAACAAGAGAAATAATTGCTTTGGAAAATTCTTGTGGATCTGATGGATCAACAAGAAAACCGTTACCACCATTTTTAATAATATTTCTGATACCACCAAACTTTGAGGCAATAACCGGTTTTCCACATGCCATTGCTTCCTGCGTTGTCATGCCAAATGGCTCGAATAATGACGGAAGAATAAAACATTGAGATTGCTGATAATAAATTGGCATAAGTTCATCAGGTACATAACCAATTAACTCAACTCTTCCATTCATGCCTTTTTTGTCAATAATCTTTTTCATTTTCCCGTAAAGATCTTTTTCTCTTTGCTTAGGATTTGGCGAGCCTCCACCTATCACAAGATCGATATCCAATATTTTTTTTCTCACAATATCAAAAGCATGAAGTAAAAAATCATGTCCTTTGTTGGTATCAATACGACTAATGCAAAAGATATAATTTTTAGGTAGTTTGGTTTTTTTCTTTATATCTTTTTCCGAAGGTAAATGATATGTGTGTACATCAACTCCCGGTGGAATATCTTCGATGTTATCAGCAAAATAATTATAAAGTTCATGGAGTTTTTCTAACTGTACAGCGGAAGTTACCGTTTGAGCATTGACATTTTTAAAAATTCTAACTTCCTCATTTATCCTGTGTTTAAAATTGAATTTCTTTTCCATCTCAGCAGGATTGCCTCCCATCTGGTCTTTCTTCCATGCGCCAATTGAGTGAGCTGTAAAATATGAAGGTTTGCCAAATGCTTTTGCAACATCCAGCGTAACTATTCCTGCATCAACATAATGTCCGTGGAAAAGATCATAATCTAGATTATTTTCTTTTATGAACTTGATCATATTCTCGGAAAGTTCAGGGAGAACATCATAAATAAATTCTTTTGGAATGAATTCCCATGGTCCGGCTGGAATACGAATAACATTTACATCGGGATAACCATGAACCGGATCAATTTGTTTTTGAGATTTATCGAACCATCTTGTAAAAATATCAACTTTAATACCGGTTTTCGACATTGCTTTTGCCATTTCCAAAACGTAAACCACCTGTCCGCCTGTGTCTGTTCTGCCAAGTTGTGGAATTGGATCGAAATATCCGTGAGTACTGAGTAATGCTATGTGTTTGAATTCTTCATTCATATTTATCTCCTTTTATTGCGTTATATTCTTTTGTGATAATAATATCTGCTAAAGCTTTGTGTTTTGAAATAATATTATGTTCTATCAGAAGGATTTTTTCGAGGTAATCGTCCTGTCTTTCCCTGTTTCTTTTTAATCGCGAAGCTTTTGTATCGTGATAATCTCTATCGATAAAAACTCTTATGTCAGCATTTTCCAGAGCTGTTGTGTAAGTTCCTTCTGCTATCAAAACATCTTTGTTTTTAAGTTCTACAGTCTCTTTATCAATCCTGTCTTCCTCAAAAATTACAAGGGGTTTTTCAATTAGTGTCCGGCCATTTTTTATCATTAGAATTTCATCATCAATCAAATCAAGTTTAACTTCAGAAATCCCAACATGATTAATATCTTTTAATCTTACTTGTGAATTTGTTTTTGGCGGATATACGAAATAATCATCCTGTTGGAAAATGAAATTTGTGATATTATTTTTATCAAGTTCTTCGGCTATTGATGTTGCAATTTCCGATTTTCCTGCACCTGATTCGCCGGCAACGGTAATTATAAATTTATTTTTGCTTGCTTTTATCTTGTCAAGAAAAAGCGGAACTGCCTGACGTGCCGCTTTCCTGTGGTTATCATTGATTATTAGTACATCTCCTTGCATATCTTTTCTTTATTTTGATTATAGATTCAAAAATACGTAATTTTAGTTAATTTCGGGACGAAAAAATTATTAATATTGAATTTTGTGAGTAAATCTAATAAAAGCCACAGATTCACAGATAAACTTATGAGGCATTTCCAACAGAGATATCCTAATTTGCAAACAGATATTATTTAAAAATATAATCTGTGAATCTGTGGCAAATTTGATTATTAATATTAGAAACATTATTAATGAAGATAAACACAAAT
Source organism: Bacteroidales bacterium (assembly GCA_021107915.1). Classification (GTDB taxonomy): domain Bacteria; phylum Bacteroidota; class Bacteroidia; order Bacteroidales; family JAIORY01; genus JAIORY01. Next base: position 6,819 of record JAIORY010000244.1, read on the forward strand.
AAAGTAAAAGACATTTTTGATTATTATAAAAATGAGTTAGTTAATTTTTATGATGAGAAAGAAAGTATAAGTATTCTGAAAATATTGTTTAAGGAAACTTGTAATATTTCAAGAACTGAAATGATTGTGGATCCTGAATTAAGAATAAGTGAATCGGATATTTTGAAAATTCATTTTGCCGTTAAGGAAATAAGAAAGTACAAACCGATTCAATACATTACCGGAAAAACAAATTTCTATGGCTTGGATTTTTTTGTAAATGAGTGTGTTTTAATACCCCGTCCAGAAACGGAAGAGTTAATTGAATTAATCATTAATGAAAATAAAAATCGAAAAAGTATTAAAATTCTTGATATCGGGACAGGTAGTGGATGTATTGCTATTGCTTTGAAAAAGGAATTTAATAATTCGGAAATTTATGCACTTGACAAATATGCAGACGCTTTGAAAGTAGCAGAAGAAAATTCACAAAAACACAATCTAAAAATCAATCTTTTAAAAATTAATATTCTTAATAAAAGCGAAACTGAAACTCTGCCTCAATTTGATATTATTGTGAGTAACCCTCCTTATATCCAGGAATCGGAGAAAAAGCTAATGCAAAGAAATGTTCTTGATTATGAGCCGGAATCAGCTTTATTTGTTAATGACAATGATCCTTTGATTTTTTATAAAGCTATTTCTGAATTCGCCAAATCTTATTTAAAAACAAAAGGAAAATTGTATTTCGAGATAAATGAAGCTTATGGAAATGAAGTAAAAAAAATGCTTGAGGATTTCGGTTTCAAAAAAGTTGTTTTGAAAAATGACCTGAACGGAAAAAACAGGATGGTTTGTGCAG
>JAIORY010000252.1 GCA_021107915.1 Bacteroidales bacterium
ATTATATCTGTAAACCCATCCGTTTTGAACAAAGTCCTTTGCATCCGAAGCATAAATATAATTAGTTTTTTCATCAAAACCCAATCCGTAAAACATAGTATTAATAGCAACTTTCGGAGTTAAATTTAAGTCTGTAGCTGTAATTTCAAATTCAAAAATTCCGTTTGGCATTGCATAATACAGTTTGTCTTTTGATTTATTGATAACAAGCTTTTCAGGATGTTCTGTATTTGAAGGAAAAGAAATATCTTTTAAAATCGAATAATTTTCAGGATCAATACAAAAAAGATGACCTTCGGTATCACCAGCTTGTGGCCAGCCGTTCCAACCGTTTCCTGAGCAAATTACCCATAAATTTCCGTTTTTATCTTCACATATTCCGTTAGGTTTGGGTGCAAGTAAAATTGTTTCAGATACAGTATCTACATCAGTATTAATAACCGAAATTGTACTGTCAACTGAATATCCTCCCAAGTTAAGTACGAAAGCTTTATAATCAACTAATAACATTCTTTCCGGTCCTGTTCCGGTTGCGATATTTTTTGTAATCGTATTGTTGTTCAGATTAACAACTGCAACTGTATTATCCATGCAGCTTACATAAGCTTTTTCGGAAGTAACTCCCAAAAAATATCTTGGCAATATCAAATCTTCAATCACGCCAAGTGACAATAAGTTTTCCGCATCGGCAATTTCAACTTTATTTGCATTATTAACAACGATGTATGCTTTTTCTTCAAACACTTCCATCGACTGCACAATATTTCCAATTGGGCGATCATTTACTTTCTCAAAAACATTATTTTCAACAGTCAAACTATCTCTGTAAATTATACTTAAAGTGCCGGTACCAACCTGAAAAGGACCTTCATTTATTACAAAAACTCTATTGTCTAATAATTCTACCGGTTCATCCGGATTCTTTTCACAGCTAAAAGCGAGTAATGCAATTCCCGCAAATGCAAATAATTTAATAAATTTTAAAATTTTCATTTTACTTTTTAAATTTATAGTTAATACTAATTAAAAATGATCTTCCCGGCATTTGCCGGTATTGAATTATCTGGTAATCACTTTTCCAGACATTATTAATTTTGAAATTAATATTGATTGTATTGGTTTTTAAATTAATGGTTTTCCCAAATGAAAATTGTCCGATAGAAAATCCCGAAAGAAAATTTTCATTGTCTGCTGAAACAAATCTTTTGCCTGTGTATGTTTGAGAATAATTTACAAACCATGATTTATAAACAAAATTTGAGCTTGAAGAAAAATTATGCATCGGAGTATAAATAAGTTGCTTTTCATAAGTATTATCAGAGCCACCAATTTGTTCCTGAAAAGTAGATTTTGAAAAAGTATAAGTTTCCAGAAAAGTCATTATCAAACCATAGAAATTTATCTTTGTTAAAGCTTTTATTTCATATCCGCGCGACCATACTTTCTGAATATTCTGAGGAGACCATAAAGCTGATCCGGCAAGAGGTTTCCATAATATCCAGTTATCAACCATCGAATTATAAATTGTAAATGCAATTTCGGTATTATGATTAAAAGGTTTTTGATTGAAGAACTTTAAAATAAGACCGGCTTCTTCATTCCAGCTTTGTTCGGGTTTAAGGTTTTCGTTACCTCCGGGTTGCCAAAATCTATCGTTTAATGTTGGTGCTCTGAAGTTTCGCGAAATATTTATTTTCCCTGAAATAAATTTCCAAATATTTCCTTCAAACCCAATCGAAGGAGAAAGCGGTACATTGTAACCTTCAATAAATTCTTGCCGAATATTAATATTTGAATTCCAGTTTATTTTTGGAAATCTTTTAGAAAAGGATAAAAACACTCCTGCCTGTTTTTGGCTTTTTATTCCTTCGTAAGCATCAATATTTGCAATATCAGTTGTAAAATTTATTCCTGTGTTTATTATAATGTTTTTTCCAAAATATTTTTTCCAGTCAGCTTCTGCTATTATTGTTCGTGTGTTTAACTTCGAATCAATATTTGTTTCAGGAATATCATCAACATCCAAATAATGAAGAAAATCAGTAAAAAATGCAATGCCGGCTTTAATCTTTTGATTTGATCTTACTTTCTCCCAATTTATCGTAGTTCTTAACGATTTGTCAATTTGATAGGCATTACCCGGTTTGCTGGTCATAGTTCCCGGAATTTCTCGATTACTGAACTGATACCAAATACCTGCATTTATTGTTTGATCTTTCGATATTTTTCGGCTCACATTCTGAATAAAACTATATTGTTTTAATGCTGCATTTGTCTGAGTTTTGCTTTCATTTCCATATTTATAAAGAAAGTTATTTTCTGAATTGTGAAGAGTAAAGGCTGTTGAAGAAAACCATTTTTCGTTTGATACAAGAACATTTCCGCCAAGGGAAATATTATCGAAACTACCATAAGATGAATTGATTCCAAGAGATAATTTTTTCTCAAAAACCACCGGATTATTAAGATGAATACTTCCTCCTATCAGACCATTTCCGTGCAACGAGCTTGCTCCACCATATTGTAATTCAATAGATTCGAAAAATGATGAAGGAATAAGTGAAAAGTCAGTCATTCCGATGCTTGAAGGATTAATTCTGAATCCATTCCAGAAAACACCTGTGTGAACCGATGAAGTTCCTCGCAGCGAAATAGTAGCAAGACTACCCTGTCCATAATTTTTAATAAAAACTGAAGTTACTGATGATAAAATATTTCCAAGTGAAGATGATAATGAATTTGATAGAAATATTGAATCAATTCTTTCAACATTTAAGCCAACCGAAAAATCATTAATGCGTGATGCATTGATTTTTACTTCTTTCAGTTGAAAAACGGAATCAGTAATATTTCCCTGAGAGAAAACAAGTTTTCCTAAAACAATTAATATTATCAATAATAATTTACGCATTTATACTGTATTTAATAAATAAACAGTATCCAAAACGTAAGTAAAATAACTTTGATAAATTTTTCTTGAAAATAAAATTTATCCAGACTTTTTACCCGAAAGCTTTGAATTAAAACAATAATTGGCAGGTCTTCTGACTTACTCGTTTTTTTGAACGCCTTCCCATCCAAAATTAAATTCGTGACAGTGGCAAGAGGGTTTCAAAAACTTTTTAAGAGCTTACAGCAGCGGGAACTGTTCAGGATTTTCACCTGATTCCCTATTATGACTTATTTTTAGAATAAAATAAGATCACCAAATATTTGATGACAAATGTAATAATTAATTATCAAAAACTGTTTTTTTGTTTTATATTTTATTTTCTACTTTTTGATGAATAAAAAATTGCCTGTCTGTTTGTGTAAAGATATGGAGGGAAAAAGATATAAAGGTTTGGGAAAAAGGATAATTGTAATTTGTTGTGATTAATTGTAATTGGTTAAACCATGTAACAATGAAACCGATGGTGTTCATTTACTATGAAGAACGAATTAAAATACTGACACAGTTCAATAAACACTCCCTTCAATGATCCCAATTAAGGAAAATATAATATTCCCTTATTTCTATTATTTCCCCTTATACCCAAACCAATTTATTAATAATATTTGTTAAGAAAAAAAGTTTTTATATATTTGCCAACATAAATTTTGACCATTGAGTTATGAAAAAAAATAAAAGGTACAGCTTACTAATTTTAATCTTAATCTTAACCTTCTTTGTAGGTGTATTGAGTTCATGTTCAAATAAAAGTTGTTTATACAGTCATAAAAAATATCGCAAAACATCTTCCTTATCCAAAGGACATAATACGCTTAACAAACCCGGCAAAGTGAAACATTACGATCCAATAAGGAAAAAGTGGATTATTAATCATAAGAAAAAGAATATTCTCGGAAACAGGTAAGACTGCATTAAAAACATTTTCATTACAATTTATCATCAACATTAATTACAAAATAAGCAAACAACACTTTCTTTGTTATCCGGCAATAAAATCGTACTTTTACGTTTCTTTTTGTATCTATAGATATATATTTCTATTTATTATTAGAAAAACATGAGGGAAATAATTATAATAAAAAAGTCAAAAAAATTATTAGATCGTTTATTAGCTGAAAATCCGGAAATAGCGAGTATTCTAAGAAACTCCAGAAGTGAATTAAAGGCAAAACATAGAATAAAGAAACTAGTTAAAGCTTATTTTGAAAAAAATCCAATTGCTCTTGCTTTCTGCAAGTGTGAAAAAAGCGACAGGAAAGCTTTTGAAAAGTTAGGATGGAGTGATTACGCAGCTATAAGATTGTTTGATTACATTGATAATTCAGGGGAAAAAATTATCGACCTTAATTTACGAGGCAAAGAAGTGGAAACTGATCCGATAAAAGTATTATGGGAAGCAGTTCAAACTGATGGACATGTAAATGCAGAAGAAGCATTTTTTAAAGATATGTTGCATCTGTTTCGTCAATTTTCAGGAAAATCAAAAAGACATCTTCCAACTAAAAAAACTATCACTAAATGGATGGACAGACATCCATCAGGACTTGAACCCGAAATCATTAAAATTCGTAAATTAAATAAGAACAGAATACTGGGGGTAATAATAAAAAAAATTACTTCGGGAGAAATAAAAAGTGCCTCATATAATTTTGACAAAAGCATATCTGATAATGAAAAGTTTAATAAAGCAAATTTATGGTGGAACGACAAAAATTTTCATTTGAAGTTTGCTATACGTTCGCCCGAACTGCTTAATGAAATGTTAGATTTTTCTCTTTCAGCAAAAATAATGCAAAGATTGCGAAAAGCAAAAGAAGCCGGTATCCCGTTTTTTGTAAATCCTTATTATCTTTCTTTATTAAATGTTAATGAACCTGATTTTGCAGTTGGTTCTGATCTTGCTATCAGAGATTATATTTTATATAGTGAAAAGCTAATCAAAGAATTCGGACATATCGTTGCTTGGGAAAAAGAAGATATCGTTGAAGATGGTTTACCAAATGCCGCCGGATGGCTGCTTCCGGTAGGAAATAATATTCACAGACGATACCCGGAAGTTTCTATTCTTATTCCAGACACTATCGGTCGTGCTTGCGGTGGTTTATGTGTATCTTGTCAAAGAATGTATGATTTTCAAAGCGGAAATTTGAATTTCAATCTTCAAAAACTAAGACCAAAAGAATCGTGGCCTGAAAAATTAATGCGATTAATGGAATATTTCGAAAATGATTCACAACTCAGAGACATTCTATTAACAGGCGGTGATGCACTTATGAGTTCCGACAGATCGTTAAAACTTATTCTTAATGAGATTTATGAAATGGCTGTCAGGAAAAAAAAGGCAAATAAAAATCGTATAGAAGGTGAAAAATATGCTGAAATAGTACGAGTTAGAATAGGTACACGTTTGCCGGTTTATTTACCTTTTAGAATTACTACTGATCTTATTGAAATACTTAAAGACTTTAAAGAAAAAGCATCAAAAATAGGTATCAAACAATTTGTGATTCAAACACATTTCGAAACTGCAATGGAAATTACTCCTGAAGTCAGAATAGCAATCAAAAAGCTAATATCAGCCGGTTGGCTTATTACAAATCAACAGGTTTTTACTGCCGCTGCATCAAGACGCGGACATACTGCAAAATTGAGGAAAGTCCTAAATGATATTGGAATTCTGACTTATTATACTTTTTCTGTTAAAGGGTATCAGGAAAACAGTCATAATTTTGCAACAAACGAAAGAGCAATTCAGGAACAAATTGAGGAAAAAATTCTTGGTAATATTCCCAAAAAATATTATCCGGAAATTAAAGAATTTCCGCATGATGCTCCAAATATTTTAAAAAATATTAAGGATTTACAAGAAAAATGTGATATACCTTTCCTTTCTACCGGTCGAAATGTTTTAAATCTTCCCGGTGTTGGTAAAAGTCTTACTTTCAGAACAATTGGCATTACAAATGATGGAAGAAGGATTTTAGAATTTGATCATGATATTACTCGTAAACATAGTCCTATAATTGATAAATTAGGGAAAATTACAATTGTAGAAGCTAAATCATTAAGTGATTATTTTCAACAACTAAAAGATATGGGTGAAGATATTTCTGAATATAAAGACCTTTACGGATACTCAATTGGCGAAACAGAAGCGAGAATACCCATCTTTGAGTATCCTGAATATGATTTTGAAGTAACAAAAGAAATTACTAATTTGGAGATTTAAATGGTTAAAATGAATGAAATTTGAAATGACTAAAATGACTAAAATTTAAAATGGAGCGAAGTAAGTATGAGTCCATTGCGAAAAATAAATAAATTAGTAATATTAATAAGTATCGTTTTTACTATGAGTTCGTGTCATTTTGTAAGATATTTTTATTGGAATTATGCCGGCATTGATGATGGCAAAAAATTTCCTGCTTTTACAATCGAAAACCAAAATAAAGTTTTTGATTTTAAACATTCTTCAAAAAATATAGAATTAATTATTCCTGAAAAATTTATTTCTGATGAAGAAAATATAAAATTTGATTCATTTCTTGAAACTCACGAAACAATAGCATTTCTGGTTATCAAAGATGATACAATTTTGTATGAAAAATATTTTTCTGATATCGATGAAAAATCTTTACTTATTTCCTTTTCAGTTGCAAAGTCTTTTATTTCGGCTTTAATTGGGATTGCAATTGATGAAGGATTTATAATAAATGTTCATCAGCCCATAACTGATTTTCTTCCCAAATTAAAAGAAAAAGATGTAAGATTCTCGAATATCACAATTGATCATTTGCTGAATATGAGGTCGGGAATTAAGTTCAGTGAAGAATATAATAGTCCTTTTGCTTTGATGGCAAAATTTTATTATGGAACAAATTTGAAAAAATATGTTTATAATCTTAAAATTGAAAAAGCCCCCGATCTCGAGTATAAATATCAAAGTGCAAATACTCAGATACTTTCGATGATAATTGAAGAAGCTACGGGTAAACAGTTTTATAAATACTTTGAGGAAAAACTATGGAAGCCTCTACAAACAAAATCTATTGCAAAATGGAACTACGACAGCGAAAAAAATAAAACCATAAAAGCATTTTGTTGTTTAAATGCTACTGCCCGTGATTTTGCAAAATTCGGGAGATTATATCTCAATAAAGGAAAGTTTAATGATAATCAAATAATTTCTAAAGACTGGGTGAATAGTTCAACTACGATCATGAACGATTCCAGAGATTCGCAAAATTACCCATATACGTATTATTGGAGAGTTAAAGAAGACGGTGCATTTTTTGCTAAAGGTATTCTCGGACAATATATCTATGTTTACCCTGAAAAGAATTTGATATTTTTGAGATTCGGGAAAAGCTATGGAGATATTGATTGGGCAGAATTTTTTGAAAAAATAGGAAGCCAATTTTAAAATAAAAATAAAAAAGCCACAGATTCACAGATTAAATTGTAAAGTATGTGAATCAAGGGTTAAAATAGGTTTTTTTACCACAAAGGATGCACAAAGGATATCACAAAGGCACACTAAGGACTAAAGAATTACCAGTTTAATATCATTTTTCACAGGAAAAATACAATCTAAAACCGTTTTGATTTTTTTTTCTTTGTGATACTTTGTGATGTACTTTGTGTGACTTCGTGGTTTAATAAAATTCCAA
>JAIORY010000148.1 GCA_021107915.1 Bacteroidales bacterium
AAACTCAAAACCCGAAACTAAGTCATTAACCCTCGTCCGGTTTTTTTAATCATATTTTCATTATTAAAGGATAATATAATTTTATCAAGTACTCCATTAATAAAAACACTACTTTTTGATGTACTGAAATATTTAGCAAGTTCAATATATTCATTCATAGTTACTTTAACAGGAATAGAGGGAAATTCCAGCAACTCAGCCAAAGCCATTTTTAATAAAATTACATCCATAATAGCAATTCTTTCAAACTCCCAGTTCTTCACTTTTTCTTCAATCATTTTAGTGTATTCTTCACTTTTGATAATTGTCTTTCTGAATAAAGAAATAATAAAATCTTTATGTTCATTATTATTATTCGAAGATTTATAAATACCCGGCAAAAGTTTGAATTCATCCTGATCTTCGGTAAACGACTTAATAGTTTTTAAAACCAGGAAGTTAGCAGTATGAAAATCATCAACCCAGTATATATTTTTATCCTCAAAATAACTTTCGAGATAGGTAAACGAAGAAAGATATTTTTTTACAAGCTTAATAATTATTTTTTTATCATCCTCATAAGAATCTTCATCCGAATTTAAATAATTAATATATTCATAATTATCTTTAAATTCCAAAAAGAATTTTCTAATCATTTCTTTTTCATCAATCCATGAAATTTTAAATATTTCTTCTTTTTTCAGAAAATCCTTGTTTGATGCTAATTGCTTAAATATCCTGTTATTAATAAACTTTGAATTTGGATTAATATCTTCATTGGTAGGTAAATGTTTCTTTTTGGCATCTTCTATTCTTTTTACAGCAAATTGCTGAACTGCAACAAGAAACGAAAGTTGATAAATGTATAATTCATACAATTTATTAACACTTAAAATTAATTGCTTTTCTCCAAGATCAAGTCTGTCATTTTTCGATTGAAAAAAAGCATATAATGCCTGAACTACTTTTATTCTTAAATGTCTTCTACTTAACATATTTATGTAAATGAACTATAAATTATTATCAAGTTGGCAAAAATAAAATAAATTTCTTTATGTTTGTAAATTATTCAGACTAATAAATTATCAACAATTATTATTTTTTGTTAACATTAAAAATCAATTATTATTTTATTTAAATAATATTTCTATTTTTGCCTACTCAGGAATTATTAAAATAATATGTAAATTAGAATTATGGAAGAGAAAGAAAAAAACGACTTTAGAAAAGAGGATATCTTTGCAAAAGCAGTAAGAGCAGGAAAAAGGACTTATTTTTTTGATGTTAGAGCAACAAGAGCAAATGAATACTTCCTTACAATTACCGAAAGCAAGAGACGCTTTAACAATGAACAAGGAAAATTCTATTATGAAAAACATAAAGTTTTTCTTTATAAAGAGGATTTTGAAAAATTCAAAGAAGCACTTACTGAAACACTTGATTTTATTGAGGAAAATCAACCTGAAAAAGAAGAAACAGAAGATAAAACAACATCCTTGGATACTGATATTAATTTTGAAGATCTAAGCTCGGATGATGAAACCAAATCAGAAGAATCCTCAGAACAAGAATCTGATACAGAATAAAATCAATATACAAACTTAAAAAATATATTTATAGAAAACTATAAATACACCTACACAATATAAGCTATCTCACTATGAGATAGCTTTTTTATTTTTACTTATTAACAAAAAATAATTATAGTTAATAACTTACATATTGTTATCTATTAAAATTATTTTGAAAATTATATTTTTGTGATTCAAAAAAATATTAAATAAAATATTATGGGTAAAACAATAGCAATTGCAAATCAAAAAGGCGGAGTTGGAAAAACAACTACAGCAATAAATTTGGGAGCAAGTTTGGCAGTACTTGAATATAAAACATTATTGATTGATTCTGATCCTCAAGCTAATACAACATCAGGAGTAGGTTTTGATCCAAAAAATATTAAAACAAGTATTTACGAATGTGTTATTGATGACATTAAACCGCAAAATATTATCCTCAATACTAAAACACCCAATTTAGATCTTATACCGGCACATATCGATCTTGTTGGAGCTGAAATTGAAATGATTAATCTGCCTAACAGAGAAAAAATGATGACAAAAGTTATTGCCCAAATTAAGGATCTATATGATTTTATCATTATTGACTGCTCACCATCATTGGGACTTATTACAGTCAACTCTTTAACTGCAGCTGATTCAGTAATTGTTCCGGTGCAATGTGAATATTTTGCACTCGAAGGATTAGGAAAACTATTGAATACAATTAAAATTGTTCAATCAAGATTTAATAACGATCTGGATATAGAGGGGATTCTTTTAACGATGTTCGATTCGCGTTTAAGATTATCAAAACAAGTTGTAGAGGAAGTAAAAACCCATTTTCAACAAATGGTTTTTAAAACTATTATCAATAGAAACACCAGATTGAGTGAAGCACCAAGTTTTGGTGAAACAGCAATTATGTATGATGCAAATAGTGTAGGAGCCATTAATTACCTGAATCTTGCACGTGAAATTTTACAAAGAAATAATTTAACCAGTCTGAAGCAATCTGACAAACAAATTGACATAAGTGATGAAAGCTAAAAAAAGAGCATTGGGAAAAGGTTTGGATGCAATTTTATCAAGTCCGGATACAGATATAACATCAACAGATATTTCGGGAAATTATGTTGTTGGTGCTATTGCAAATATTTCTATTGATTTAATTGAATCAAATCCTTTTCAGCCACGAAACAAATTTAATGAAGAATTATTACAGGAACTGGCTGAATCAATTAAAGAACAAGGAATTATTCAACCTATTACGGTAAGAAAACTTGGTTTCGATAAATACCAGCTCATCTCAGGTGAAAGAAGATATAAAGCTTCGAAAATTGCTGGACTGAAAGAAATACCCTCATATATAAGAGTTGCAAATGATGAGCAAATGCTTGAAATGGCTCTTGTTGAAAACATTCATCGCAAAAATCTTAATTCTATTGAAATAGCTATCAGCTACCAGCGTTTGATGGAAGAATGCGCACTCACTCAACAGAAATTGAGTGAAAGAATAGGAAAAAATAGAGCAACTATTTCAAATTATATCCGATTACTAAAATTACCGGCTGAAATTCAAATCGCTATCAGAAATGAAGAAATAAGCATGGGACACGCAAGAGCAATCATAAATATTGAAGATGAAAAGACCAAACTGTTATTACTAAAAAAAATTCTTGAGAATGACCTCTCAGTTCGAAAAGTTGAAGAAATTGTTCGGGATTTTGACAAAGAAATTTCTTTAAAGAAAAGACAAGCACCTCCATCATTACCCGAAAAATACAAAATTTCAAAAGAATTTCTGAATACTAAATTCAATACAAAAATTGAATTAATAAGAAGCAATAAAGGCACAGGAAAAATCGTTTTTAGATTTAAATCAGATGAAGAGCTTGATAAAATTATTTCGGTTCTGGAATCCTGAATAAATTATAATGATAAAATGATTGAATGACAAAATAGTTGCTTAACAAAATGATAACATTAATCATTTATGCATTTAATACATTTGTACATTTAATCATTTCCACTAATAAATAAAACCCTGAGGGAAATGTTACAAAATAATGGTTTCGGATTAAAGGCAATTATATTTACTGTTACTATTGCTTTTATGATATTTTCTAAACCACTAATTGCACAAGACAACATTAATATAGACACACTTCTACTAAAAAAACATTCACCTAAAAAAGCCACTTTATATTCAGCAGTATTACCGGGAATGGGACAAGCATACAATAAGAAATATTGGAAAATACCTGTAATTTATGCCGGTTTTGGTGTATTATCATATTTTATCATCTCAAACAGAAGCGAATATTTAAAATTCAGAGAAGCTTATGATTATGTAATAGCCGGAGATTCAACAATACAAATCAACAACGATTATGCTGATAAATATTCCTCCGATCAGCTATTGAGTGCAAGGGATTTTTATCGGCGAAATATGGAATTTTCTATCATCCTTTCTGGGTTTTGGTATATTCTGAATATTGTTGATGCAAGTGTTGATGCTCACCTTTTTGATTATGATATTAGTGATAATCTTTCGTTACATATTGAACCATTAGTTAAAAGCAATATCTACAGACCGGAACCTATTACAGGCATTACGATTAGATTGAAGTTTTAAACTAACTAAACATTTTTATTTTAGATTAATTAATTTAGACTTTTCAGTAACGCAAAAGGATTGATTGATTAAATAAAAATAATGTATTAACGATAAACACACACAAATGAAAATAGCATTAATCGGTTATGGCCAAATGGGTAAAGAAATTGAAAAAACCGCTATTGAAAGAGGTCATCAAATAGTTTTAAGAATTGATTCCTCAGAAGATTGGAAAAATCATCTATCTGAACTAAAAGATGCAGATATTGCTATAGAATTCAGTATGCCCATGTGTGCCGTTGATAATTTTATGAAATGTTTTGCAGCAAGTATCCCAATTGTTACCGGAACTACCGGCTGGTATAATGATCTGGAAAAAGTAAAAAAGATATGTTTAGAAAATAATCACTCAATGCTATTTGCTTCAAACTTCAGTATCGGGGTAAATATTTTGTTTGAAATTAATCAGCGTTTATCTGTATTAATGAATAAATACAAAAATTATAATGTCTCGATCGAAGAAACCCATCATACAAACAAAATTGATGCACCAAGTGGAACAGCTATTACTCTGGCAAACGATATTATCAAAAATAATAATAATAAAAATAAATGGGTAAATATTGTTTCAGATGCAGAAAACGAAATACCAATAAAATCTATCAGAAAAGAAAATATTACCGGAATTCATTCAATAAAATATGATTCGGAAATTGACTATCTTGAGATCAAACACTCGGCAAAATCGCGTAAAGGATTTGCCCTTGGAGCAGTTATTGCAGCTGAGTGGTTATTAGGAAAAACAGGATTTTATGAGATGAAAGATGTGCTTTTCAAATAGAATATTCCAAAATGCTTCAAATTAGTGCCTATTCATAATATCAATTAAGTTGATAAAATTTTAGATTTATGATTTCAAATTTTAGATTTCAATTTATAAAATCCCTTAACATCAGCAAAACTTCAAATTTTAAATCTAAATTCTAAAATCTTAAATTGTTAGAACAAGACTTTAAAGACAGACACCAATTAATGGCTAAAGATTATTACTTTTGCAAATTAGTTTGTCTTAACAACTTTTAACAAAGTTTTTACAAGACGAATGCAAAAACAACGTTAAATTTGAATAATCTAAAAATCTAAAAAAATGCTTTTATTATTTATACTTTTACCGCTTTCGTTCACAATTCCAACAATATTTGCGTGGCAATTATTTGAAAAAGCCGGAGTGCCGGGTTGGAAAACTTTAATTCCTTTTTACAATCTTTATATTTTTTTACAAATAATTAAAAAGAATTATTGGTGGTATATTCTTATTCTTTTACCTTTTATCAATGTATTTGTTTATATGTTGATGATAGTAGAACTACTGAAATGTTATAACAAATTCAGTCTTTGGGAGCAAGCACTTAGCGTGATATTTCCGTTTTTTTATCTTCCATATCTTGGATTTTCTCCGAACTCAAAATTTACCGACCCTGAAAATCGACCAAAAATCAAGAAATCTATTGCGAGAGAATGGTTAGATGCAATAATTTTTGCAGTTATTGCAGCATCAATAATCCGTATTTTTTTAATCGAAGCATATACAATTCCAACATCTTCAATGGAGAAATCATTATTAATTGGTGATTTTCTTTTTGTAAGCAAAATAAATTACGGACCAAAAGCTCCAAATACTCCAATAGCATTTCCATTTGTTCATCACACACTTCCATTAACAAAAACAGCAAAATCATATCTCGAATGGATAAAAATACCGTATTTCCGTTTTCCCGGATTTTCGGATATTGAAAGAAACGATGCAGTAGTTTTTAATTACCCTGACGGAGATACTGTTTCCCTAAAATTTCAAAGTAATATCAGTTATTACAGGCTAATAAAAGAATATGGCAGAGATAGAGTATTAAATGATAAAAGAAATTTCGGAGAAATAACTGCCCGTCCTGTGGACAAGCGCGAAAATTATATTAAAAGATGTATCGCAATTGCAGGCGACACTCTGGAAATCATCAATCAAAAAGTATTTATTAATGGAGAGCCTTCTACAAATCCCGGTATTAAGCAATTTCATTATCTGATAAAAACCGATGGTTCAAATATCAATCCTATTATCCTTGACAAACTGGATGTAACTGAAATGTATAAAACCGGAAATCCGGCAGAGTTTGTTTACACATTAACAGAAGAAGCAGCAGAGAAATTCAAGACTTTTTCAAATATTATTTCAATTGAGCCAATGATAAAAGCGGATAATTATTGGGATCCAAATATTTTTCCTTATGACTCAAATTATAAATGGAATATTGATAATTTCGGACCTCTCGTTATCCCGAAAAAAGGTGTTACTATTCCAATCAACAAAGACAATATTTGCCTTTACAAAAGAATAATTCATGCTTACGAATTAAACGATCTTGAAATAAAAGATGATAAGATTTTTATTAATGGAGTAGAAACAGAAACATACACTTTTAAAATGAATTATTACTGGATGATGGGAGATAATCGACATAACTCAGCCGATTCGCGAGTATGGGGATTTGTTCCCGAAGATCATGTTGTTGGTAAAGCTATTTTTGTATGGCTATCACTTGATAAAAACAAATCTTTATTTGGCGGAAAAATCCGGTGGAATAAATTATTCAGACTTATTAAGTAAATTTGCCAATCAAAATAAAATGCTAAAATGCGTTAATAATCAAATCAATCTATTTTATAAACAAATATCTATAAAAATGAAAAAAGCAATTCAAGCAATCTTAATCTTAAGTTCATTCTTATTAGTTTTTTCTTTTCAGGCATTTGCCGGTGGTAAACCGTTTGAAGGAAAAATAACCTATGAAATGAGTTTTCCCGGCAGCAATTTTGATGCTGCAACATTAGCGGCGTTTCCAAAAGAAATGAATATTTATATCAAAGATAATTTATCGAAAACAGTTATGAATACAGGGATGGGAAAAACAATAAACATTTTTAACAGCGAAGAAATGTATTCAGTTACATTACTTGATATTATGGGACAAAAATATGCAATACGTTCATCATCAGATATGATTAATGAAAAAATTGGAAAAGGTCCGCAATCAGAAATTGAATATCTTGACGAAACAAAAGTAATTGCCGGCTATACATGCAAAAAAGCAATTGTTACTATTAAAGATAAATTAATAGGCACTGAATCTAAACTAACCGTTTATTATTCTGACGAATTTAGTCACAAAAACATTAACAAAGACAATCCGATTTTTCATGGCATTAATGGAATTATGCTTGAATATGAAATTGATGCTCAAGGTACATTAATGAAATTTACAGCAACTTCGGTAGAGGAAAAAAAGATTTCAAAAAAAGAATTTGATATTCCAAAGGATTATGAAGTTACTACTGAGGATGAATTAAAAAGCAAATTCGGAGGAATGTAAAA
>JAIORY010000449.1 GCA_021107915.1 Bacteroidales bacterium
TATTTCCCACGAATAATTTTTATCAAGTAGATTTGATGAAACTATAATTTGATCAAAAAACCCCCAACTTTTCCAATATACAGTTCCTTCCCCATTTGAGTATCTTTTGAAGGAAAGATTAATAAGTGATTTTTCTTCATTATTAAAAACGCTATCAGCTCCCAAATGCTGCAAAATGCTAATATTATCAGGATTATCATTAAGATCCCCCAATATTACAATGTTTGCTT
This sequence comes from Bacteroidales bacterium, assembly GCA_021107915.1. Lineage (GTDB taxonomy): Bacteria > Bacteroidota > Bacteroidia > Bacteroidales > JAIORY01 > JAIORY01. The sequence continues at coordinate 231 of JAIORY010000449.1, forward strand.
TGGGGTTAGTAGAATATATCTTATCAACTTTTTCTTTCAAGATTTTGGCAATAAAAATTCTCTTTGGTTCCGATTTTTCCTGTCCTCCCCATCTTGATGACCAATGATTTACAAAAACATGCAAAGTATCGCTTTGGCTTATCAAACCTTTAACATACAAAATATCTCTTGTATGATCTGATTCATCAAATGGAAATGTTATATTTATAGCTTCTATAAAAATTGGTTTAAAAGAATTTGACTGATATAATAAAGCAACATCAATTCCTCTTTCATCCGGACTTTCTTTGTGAATAATTTGATAATCAGCATTTTTTAATTTTGTATGAGAGACAAGGTCTTCTAAAACTTTTCGGTTTTCAACTTCCGAAAGGCCAATAATTTGCGGCATATTTAAACTATCAATATTGGAAATAACTTTTGCCAGATTATCAAGTTTGTGTAAATATCTTTCTGTATTCCAGGCAATCTTACTTGTTGGCAAATAACTCTCGTCCTTTTTATTTGGATCATTAATTGTGTCAAACAAATTTTCTACATTATAAAAAACAAGTTTAAGATTCTCAACACCGGAGAATTCACTTTCAGGGCTTTTGCATGAACTAATTATTATTATAAAAATTAAAGAGACAAAAAATAAATTTTTCATATTAAATGGATTATTAAATTATTTTTAGAATTAATTTCTTTTCAATTGACTTATATTCCTTCTGTCTTTTTTTGTTGGTCTTCCCGCTCCTCTATCACGATATTCAGAATTTGTCGAATTTATCATTTCTCGTTTATTGTATTCCTCTTCAGAAGTAATATCCTCCATATTTTGAGCAGCAATTGTAGCTGAAACTCGATTTTTGAGAATCCCTGTTACTTTTACTTTTTTAACAAATTGATTAAATTTAATGGATATTTCATCACCTAATCTTACATCCCGCGAAGGCTTTACCATTTGATTATCAATACTAACTTTACCGGATTTACATACCTCTGTTGCCTGACTGCGTGTTTTAAACAGTCGAACAGTCCAAAGCCATTTATCAATACGGATGCAATCTCTCAAGGTAATATTTTATTTTGATCTGAAATAAATTTGTATCGGCACTCCTTCGAAATCGAAATGCTCTCTTAATTTATTCTCCAGAAATCTTCTATACGACATTTTAATATCTTCAGGATGATTACAAAAAAATGCAATTGCCGGAAAAGCTGTTTTTAATTGGGTTACATATTTAATTTTTATATAACGCCCTCTTGAACCTGTTGGAGGAGGTGTTTTATTAATAATCTCCAACATTGTTTCATTAAGCACAGAAGTAGTAATATTTCTGGTTTTATTTTTATAGACTTTATAAGCTACTTCAAGAGCTTTAAAAATTCTTTGTTTTTCAATTACAGATGTGAATACAATAGGAACATCAGAAAAAGGAGCAATTTTTCTTTTTATTTTTTCAGCAAATATTTTGTGAGTATTTGAATCTTTTTCAATAAGGTCCCATTTATTAACCACAATTACCAAGCCTTTTCTATTTTTCTCAACCAGACTAATAATATTAAGGTCTTGTGTTTCTAATCCATCTTTGGCATCAATCATTAAAATACAAATATCACTTTTTTCGATTGCTCTGATTGAACGCAATACAGAATAAAACTCAATATCTTCGTGAACTTTACTCTTTTTTCGCAACCCGGCAGTATCAACAAGCATAAAATCAAGCCCGAAATAATTGTATCGCGTATAAATTGAATCGCGTGTAGTACCTGCAATACTGGTAACAATATTTCTTTTTTCACCAATAAAAGCATTGATTAAAGAAGATTTTCCAACATTTGGTCTTCCAATAACAGCAAATTTTGGCAGATTAATTGTTTCATCTTCACCGTCATCATCAAATTCTTTAACAATTTCATCAAGAATTTCCCCGGTACCACTTCCGCTAATTGAAGAAACACAAAACACTTCACCCAGCCCCAATTGATAAAACTCACTGGCATCAGCAATAAGTTTACTGTTATCAACCTTATTGGCAACAAGAAAAACTTTCTTCTTGGTTTTCCGGAGAACTTTTGCAACATCCTCATCCATACCGGTTTTGCCTTCTTTCACATCTACAAGAAATATAATTGCATCAGCTTCATCAATAGCAAGTTCAGCCTGAGCTCGAATCTCTTCTTCAAACACATCATCTGAACCAACAACGAAACCACCTGTATCAATTACCGAAAAATCTTTACCATTCCAATGACTTTTACCATAATGCCTGTCGCGTGTAACACCGCTTGTATGCTCAACAATTGCCTGCCGGCTTTCAACCAAACGATTGAATAAAGTTGATTTTCCAACATTTGGTCTTCCAACTATGGCTAAAATATTTCCCATTTTAAATATATTATTTAAAAAAATTTAATGAATTCTGTTTGCAAAATTACTATTCATATCCGAATCTTTTCAAGTTTGAATCACTATTTCTCCAATCTTTATTCACTTTAACAGTTAATTGCAGATAAATTTGTTTTCCGAAGAAATCCTCAAGGTCTTTTCTTGCCTCTACACCAACTCTTTTTAATGCTCTCCCCTGATGTCCAATTAAAATTGCTTTCTGTGTTTCGCGAATTACATAAATAAATGTAGTGATTCTAATTATTTCCTCTTCTTCCTTAAATGTATCGACCACTACTTCAACCGAATATGGAATTTCTTTTTTATAGTATAGAAGTATTTTTTCCCTGATAATCTCAGTAACAAAAAATCGCTCAGGTTTATCTGTTAACTGATCTTTTGAGAAAAATGGAGGATTTTCCGGCAAATACTCAACTATTTTATCAAATACCAATTCAATATTAAATTTCTTCAAAGCAGAAATAGGTATGATATTATCTTTATCTACCTGTTTAGACCATTTTTCAATAAGCAAGTTTACTTTTTCCTGATTCGACAAATCAATTTTGTTTATCAGTACAAGTATTTGAATATTCGATTTTTTAAGATTATTTAATATTTCCGTATAATCATTTTCTTCATCAACCTCTGTCACCAGTAGTACAATGTCAGCATCAATAAGGGCAGTATTTACATAATTCATCATTGCTACCTGAAGTTTGTAATTTGGCTTGATTATTCCAGGAGTATCAGAATAAACTATCTGAAAATCCTCACCATTAACAATTCCCATAATTCGGTGACGTGTAGTTTGCACTTTTGATGTAATGATGGAAAGTTTTTCCCCTACCATAGAATTCATTAATGTTGATTTTCCAACATTAGGTTTTCCGATAATATTAACAAATCCGGCTTTATGTAACATTTTTTAGATTTTTATTATTTTTATTTGTTTGGCAAAGAAACAAAATATATCTTTGCACTCGATTTTAAAAAGAAGGTATCTTTTAAAATATATTGCGGTTCCGATAATTACCGGAAGGAGCAGTGGTAGCTCGGGCGTACGCCAGGTCGATGGTTCGAGCAGATAGAAAAAGAAAAAATATTAAAATATATTGCGGGGTGGAGCAGTGGTAGCTCGGGCGTACGCCAGGTCGGTGGTTCGAGCAGATAGAAAAAGAAAAAAATATAAAATATATTGCGGTTCCGATAATTACCGGAAGGAGCAGTGGTAGCTCGGGCGTACGCCAGGTCGATGGTTCGAGCAGATAGAAAAAGAAAAAATATTAAAATATATTGCGGGGTGGAGCAGTGGTAGCTCGTTGGGCTCATAACCCAAAGGTCGGTGGTTCGAATCCGCCCCCCGCTACTAAAAAGCTTCCAAATGGGGGCTTTTTTTATTTACAAACTTACCCTTTAGATCATGCATTTTGTTTATGTACTTTATTCTTTAAAAGACTATCGTTTATACAAAGGTTCAACTTCTAATATCCAAAAACGATTAATAAGACATAATTCCGGTGGCAGCACTTCTACTGCTATACTTTTAAAACGCATAAACTTTACTTTTCCAAAATTTTCTAATTTCCTATTTTACAAACAAGTATTCTTTTGTTTTCCAAGAACAACTTTCTAAAATCAGTTTAAACGAAAGCCTTTTGTTTTAGTTCACATTGAACAATTTGAAAATAAATCAGATGCTTTAAAAAGAGAAATTTTTCTAAAAACTCTTGAAGGTGGGAGCAGTTTGATTAATTTTTTGAAAAGCAAAAATGTTCTTGATTATGATAATAAACTGAAAATATAAAAGGTTATATTAAATTTGGTTCGAATTTGCCTCAACTACAAAAAATTAAGCCCTATAACCGGGAAAATGTTATAAGGCTTGTTGTCTTTAAAAGGAAGGAGTACCATGATTCAAGACTTATCATAGTATTTTGTTATCTTATTTAACCAAATTATAAGAAGAAGGATTGCTTATTAATTACACTAAAAAGTCTGAGGTTTTTATTATTATTTTGTTCAAAGAAATATATCTTTTCTTCTTTCTTAAAAACACTATAATCAACATTAGCAACAGGATTAGGTGTTAATCCATGTTTTTCGATTTCTTTTAATGAGTAAATTTTATCAATTTCCATAATAACAGTAAATTTAGTTAATTAGTAATACTTAATTTAGTTTTATTTTAAATCCATCTTTTTCACAAATCGGACAATCAGAGTTTTTGATTATTGAAATATAACCACACCTATCACATTTGTAATATTTATAATATTTCTGTTGTTCGGGGTTATTTTGACTAAATTTCAAAGCAAATTTCATTTTAATTATTAATTTTTGTGTGAATTACCAGTTTGCAATGTTTGTGCCAATAATTACAATATACACAAAAACAACAACATAGAATCTGTATGCTTTTATACAGTAAAGATTCGAATTAAAACACCTGTATTAAAAATAAATATACAATTAACATTAAAAGTCTGATATTCAATATAAAACTATTACTAATGGTAAAAATTAAAATTAAAATAACGTTTACGATTTCGGATATAATTATTAGCAATTATTATATTTTCGGATAATATTTTAATAAAACTCAGAATTGGGTAAATATTATTTAAAGATAATTGTTTTGGTGTATTCGTTTCTTATTAAATAAATTGTAGTAATGCCAACCAATTGCAATAAAATGAACTTTAATGGAACGAAATCTTCCTTGAAATAGATATTTAAAAAATCTGAAAGTAGTTGAAATAAATGTAATGTAAATTATACTGATGAATACATTAAAAGAAGGGAAATTTCTGCGAATAAGTAAAAGCCTGTTTCTAGTTTGCCAATATGCTTGTAAAGCACTGGCTTTGCCAACAGAAATGCTTTCTTTATGAAATATTAGAGATTCCGGAACAAAATATATTTTATATCCGGCTTTTCTTATTCTTTCTTGCCAGTCAAGTTCTTCATAATATAGAAAAAAGAATTCAGCCATGAGCCCAACAACTTCACAAATTTTTCTTGAGGCCATCATTGCAGCTCCTGAAGCAAACGGTGTAGAACAATCATTATCAAATTGGCCTTTATCTTTTTGTCCGTAACCGATAAAATAACTCGTTGCCGTATATTTTGTCATTGGTGTAGCTCCGGCATATTGTATAATCTTCGGTTTATAATAAAACATAACTTTTGAGCCTACCATTCCGATTTCCGGATCGTTTTCCATTTTTTGCACTAAAGGCTCGAGGAAACCTGAGTCAACTTCTGTATCGTTATTCAACATCATGAAATATTTTCCTTTAGCAGCTCTTATCCCAAGGTTATTTCCTCCTGCGAAACCAAGATTTTCTTTACTTACAATCAAATCCACTTCAGGAAATCGTTTTTTGATGTCTTTTGACGGGTTTTCTTTTGAAGCATTATCAACAATAATTACCTCATAATTTGGATAAGAAATTTTACGCAACGATTCAAGAAAATCAAAGGTAACTTCGAGTTGATTAAAATTTATTGAAATTATTGATACTAAAGGAAATGTATTTGATGACATATTTTTGTTTTATTATTAATCGTTGCAAATATAGAATTGTAAGAGTAAATACACAAAAAAAATCATAAGTTTGTAAAAAAAATATTGTTATGTTGGAATTTAGTAAATATTCGTACAAAAGTGAAGATGATTTAAAATTAAGGATTAACAATATATTAGATAATTCTTTTGAAAATATCGACAAAAAAGAAGCTTTACGATTAATTTTCAGCTTTATTGATCTTACAACTCTTGAGGGTTCTGATACTGATAAAAAAGTAGCGCAACTTTGCAAAAAAGCTTTATCCTTTAAAGAAAAATACAAGACAATACCCAATGTTGCAGCAATTTGTGTTTATCCTACTTTAGTAAAAATTGCTAAAGATAATTTACAGAATTCTAAAATTTCAGTAGCATCTGTTGCGGGAGCATTTCCTGGAGGACAATCACCAATTTCAATAAAAATTGTAGAAGTAAAATATGCAATAGAACAAGGAGCCGACGAAATTGATATGGTAATTTCGAGAGGAAAACTAATTGAAGGAAAATTTGATGTTGTTTTTGATGAAATAAAAGCTATTAAAAATGCTTGCAATGATATTCATCTTAAAGTAATTCTCGAAACCGGAGAGCTCAAAACAGTTGAAAATATACGAAAAGCAAGTGAATTGGCTATTAATGCAGGTGCTGATTTTATTAAAACTTCCACAGGTAAAATAAATCCTGCTGCTACCGAAACGGCTTTTGTTGTCATGCTTGATACCATTAAAGAATATTATGAAAAAACAGGTAAAATGATCGGTATTAAACCTGCCGGAGGAATTCGAGAATCTGATGAGGCTTTAAAATATTTTTGTCTTGTTAAAGAAATATTAGGCGAAAAATGGCTTAATAAAAACTATTTCCGGATTGGTGCAAGTAGTCTCGCTGACAATGTTTTTAATGATATTTTGAATTTGCAATAATTAATCAAAATCAAAGTTCTTTTGTTAGAAAAAATATTTCTATTTCTGTAATTTAATTTTTTAATTATGATAAGCACAAAAAATCTTTCAGTATTTATTTTAATATTTTTTGTTTTTAGTGGAATATCTTGTGATCCTACTGATATCGATCCTGTTGAACCAGATGATCCCCGTGATATTTTTGTTGGTTCATGGAGTGTTGATGAAACCTGTTCAAAAAGTAATTATACAGTTGTGATATCAAAAGATCCATATAATTCAAGTCAGGTTTTATTAAGTAATTTTGCAAATCCAGAAATGGGTGATCCGGCAGTTGGAATTGTAACAACAAATAAAATTACTCTTGATCCATCTCAGAAAATAGGAAATAACTGGACTGTTTCAGGCACAGGAAATTATATTAATAAAAATTTGCTTGAATGGTCTTTTTCACTTGAAATAGCCGGAAC
>JAIORY010000444.1 GCA_021107915.1 Bacteroidales bacterium
AATCTGTACTAATCAGTTTGTTTTTCTTTGGTTTTTTTTTGCAATAAAGCTTCAATAGCATTCTTTCGCGATCCTAATAATATTGCCATCCATTGTGAATTTTCATGGGTTCCAAGACTTATCTTTGCCGCCATAGTTATAGGTACAGCTAACAACATGCCGATATCTCCCAAAATCCATCCCCAGAAAACAAGGGATAGAAATACTACCAAAGTGGAAAGGTTCATTTCTCTTGAGAAAAATTTGGGTTCGATTATCTGACCAACAATAAAATTAATTACTGAATAAGCCACACCTACGTATATCACGCCATGTAGTCCTTCTTGAATAAGAACAAACAATAAAATAGGAATAGCTGCAATTATTGATCCGATGTTTGGTATATATCGCATAAGCAGAACTAATATTCCCCAAATAATTGCGTACTCAATGTGCATAATAAACAAAACTATTGATACACATGTTGCTGCAAATAATCCTGTTAAAGTTTTCATACCAAGGTAATATCTGATATTTTTTGAGATTTTTGTGATGCTTTTTAACGAAATATCCGGATTTTTAAGAATAGCTTTTAATTTAATCGGAAAATCATTCATCTCTCCAATGATGAAAGCAGCAACAAGTATTAAGAGGGTTATTTGCGCCAAAACTCCCCCAACTCCGGTAATAAATTGGGTTACATAACTAAAGGCATTACCTGCATTAAAATTTTCAATTACGGTATCATGTGAAATATTTAAACCGTAACTGTTTAATAGAGTAATTGATGATTTGGTAATTTCATGAAGCTCTTTTTTATATAGTGGCATATTATGAGTGAATTGCACAATAGATTGTGTAACAGCTCCTCCAAGAAAAATTACTATGGCTAATAAACAAACAACAACAATTAATATTGATAGCATCCCGTTTACACCCTTTTTCTTTAACCAGTAGATTGGATGATAAATAATTATGCTGAAAAATATAGCCATGAGAATAGGATTGATAATAGGTGCTCCTATTTTTAATCCGGCAATAGTAATAACAATTGCTGCTGCATAAAATAGGGGGTGTATTTTAACGTAAGGTTGTAAATTGGTAGCCATAACAATAAGGTTTAGTTATTATTAAGGTAAAAGTAATAAAAAATAATTGTTAAACATTTTATACTCCCGATTTCTTTTTTCTTTTCCTGTCAATTTCATTAAGTAAAATCTTTCTTAGTCGAATAGATTTAGGTGTTACTTCAACATATTCATCTTCGCCGATATATTCCATAGCTTCTTCCAACGTAAATTTTATTGCCGGTGTTATTGATGATTTTTCGTCAGTTCCTGCAGCCCGTACATTAGATAGTTTTTTAGTCTTTATCAAATTTAAAACAAGATCATCATATCTTGTACTTTCTCCAATTACCTGACCTGCATAAATTTTTTCATTAGGATTAATAAAAAATTTCCCTCTGTCTTGAAGCTTGTCAATTGAATAAGCAATGGCTGTGCCGGTTTCCATTGCGATTAATGCGCCATTTCTTTTATTTTGCAGGTCGCCTTTCCAAGGTTCATATCCTTTAAATCTATGTGAAATTACCGCTTCACCTTCGGTAGCAGTTAAAATCGAATTTGTAAGTCCTATTAAACCTCTGGCTGATATTTTGAATTCAAGATTTATTCTATCATTCTTTGCTTCAATATTCAGAAGGTCTCCTTTACGTTTGGTAATGTTTTCAATTACTTTTCCTGAAAATTCCTCAGGAACATTTATATATAAAAGCTCCATAGGCTCATGTTTATAGCCGTCAATTTCTTTTATTACAACCTTTGGTTGTCCCAATTGCATTTCATATCCTTCTCTCCTCATCGTTTCTACTAAAATAGATAGATGAAGAATTCCTCTGCCATAAACCTGTAATTTATCAGGTGAGACTGTATCTTTAACTCTTAATGCAAGGTTCTTTTCTGTCTCTTTATATAATCTGTCTCTAATATGCCTTGATGTAACATATTTTCCTTCTTTAGCAAAAAATGGTGAATTATTTATAGTGAAAAGCATACTCATAGAAGGTTCGTCAACAGAGATGGGTTTTAAAGCTTCGGGTTTTTCAAAATCGGTAATAGTATCACCAATGTCAAAATTTTCAAGTCCCATTATAGCTACAATCTCACCGGAATTTATTTCTGCTTTGGTTTTTTCTTTTCCCAGTCCTTCAAAGAGATAAAGTTCTTTAACTACTGATTTATTTAATTGACCATTTCTTTGTACAATAGAAACCTGATCACCCATTTTTATACTTCCTCTGTGTATTTTTCCTACGGCAATTCTACCGGTATAGGATGAGTAATCTAATGAGCTGATTTGTAATTGTAAAGTTCCGGGATTGATTTTTGGCGGATTAAAATAATCAATAATAGTATCTAATAAATATGTAACATCATCAGTTGGTGTTTCCCAGTCGGCTCCCATCCATCCTTGCTTTGAAGAACCGTAAACAGTTGGAAAATCCAGTTGTTCTTCTGTAGCATCTAATGAAAACATAAGGTCAAAAACAAGTTCATTTGCTTCTTCCGGATTACAATTTGGCTTATCAACCTTATTAATTACAACTATTGATTTTAAGCCCAGTTCTAATGCTTTTTGCAAAACAAATCGTGTTTGTGGCATAGGGCCTTCAAAAGCATCAACAACTAACAGCACTCCGTCAGCCATATTTAAAACACGTTCTACTTCTCCTCCAAAATCGGAGTGACCGGGAGTATCAATAATATTTATTTTAGTGTTTTTATATCTTACCGAAACATTTTTTGATAAAATGGTAATTCCTCTTTCCCGTTCCAGATCATTTGAGTCCAGAATTAAATCCTGTACTTTCTGATTATCCCTAAACAACTTCACTTGATGCAAAATTCTATCAACCAAAGTTGTTTTTCCATGATCGACATGTGCAATTATTGCAATATTTCTTATCTCCATAATATTCTTTGCGATTTTATAATTGGCTGCAAAAGTAGTCTTTAAAGTTCAGTGCAAAAATATATTTTGAAATTATTGTATTTATTTTTTACGACTATATTTTTTTAATGTATTTTAAAAAATAAGCCACATATTTACAAAATAAAAAAAGACCTTTAAAATATTATTATTTTAAAGGTCTTTTTCTGAATCCTTTCCCAATATGATTCAAAAAAACTAATCTTCAATTACTTCTTCCTCTTCTATTTCTACAACAAGAGAATCGGGTGCTGTAACCACAGTTGAATCAGGTTCAGAAACTATAATACTATCTTCTGATACTATTATTACTTCTTCTTCTGAAGCTTCTTTCGTTTGTTGATTTACACATGCTGAAAACATAAAAATTCCTGCAATTGCAAAACATAATGCTAAAATCTTTTTCATTGTGATGTTTTTTTAATTAAGTTAATAACGTGATTTTAATTTGGTTAAAAAAACAAATATAAGTAAACATTTAAATATTTCCAAGAAAAAAATAATTAAATGAAACAAATAGAATAATAATATATTACTTTCTTCTTAGTTCATTCCATTCATCTCTGCTGATATTAATGACATTCGTTACCCTTATTAATTTTTCAACACTACCGGTATAAGCACCATTAAAAACGATTTTTTCTCCGGGGGCAACTTTTTTAAAAGGTTTTCCGAAATAATTAAGAGTAGCCCAACTTTCAAGTTCTTTACCCTCTGAATCAACAAAACGAAGAAATAATGATAAATTCCCCCTTAATTCTTTAACAGCTTCACAAGTTACTGTCATTGCTAATGAGGATTTTAAAGATTGTCCGGATTGAAAATGAGCTTTTGTTATTTTTACTTCTTTAATTGAAAATAAATCATTTTCTACTTTTTGCTCGAAAGGAATTGCAAAAACCTCTTTCGACTGAATATAGTTTATCATCTCGGCTTTTGCCTCTTCTTTTATTGATTTAATTTCTGCTCTGGTTTTCCCATTGTTATAATCTTCTTGCAATGCTTTTAGTTTATTTACTGTTTTGTTTGCAATTGTAGGCAAGTCTCCCAAAACACCACCATCAATAATAGTATTGCTTTCTCCACCACAGGAGATTAAAAAGATTACTGCAATTAACGAAATTCCGAATAGTTTTGTTTTTTTCATTTTTTTGAATTTTGAATTAATTTATAACTTTTTAATAAACTTTATTTAATTGGGATGGTGTGCATGCCCCGTAACGAAATGTATAGGGGAAGAGCACACAGGTACTGCCTTAGGCAATATTAGTTATTTATTCTATAACTGTCGGGCTTATTCATTTGTTAACTCATTTGCAATTAATTCAGCTTGTTTCAATACGGTTTCAGTTGCCAGTTTTTGCATATCCGGTGGATAACCAAATTGTCTTAAAGTCCGCTTTATTATTACTTTCAATTTTGCTCTTACACTTTCTTTTATTGTCCAGTCAATTGAAGCATTCTTTTTTACTCTTTCGGTTAGAATTACTGCTAATTCTCTTAACTTATCTTTCTGCATTAACTCTCTGGCACTTTTATTATCCGACACGGCTGTATAAAAAGCATATTCAAATTCAGACAAACCAAGTTCTTTGGCTTCACTGTCCATATTTACGATTTCCTTACTCAATTTAATGAGTTCGTCTATAACTTCTGCTGCTGTTAAAATTTTATTGTGATATTTTTTTATAGCGTTTTCAAGCATTTCCATTAATGATTTACTTTTTACCAAATTCTTTTTTGAACGTGATTTTATTTCGTCATTCAGTAGTTTTTTTAAAACTTCCAGAGCCACATTTTTATGTTCCATTCCTTTCAGTTCCAAAAGGAAGTCTTCTGAAAGAATTGAAATATCAGGTTTCTTTATTCCTGCCGCATCAAAAATATCAATTACCTTTTCAGAAACTAATGCTTTGTCTATTACTTGACGGATTGTTGTTTCAATTTCTTCATCTGTTCTGCCTTCACCTGTTCCGGCAAATTTTGCTAAACGTGCTTTTACTGCCTGAAAAAATGCTACTTCATCTTTAACATCCATTGCTTGCTCGTGAGGAATTGCAATAGCAAAGGACTTTGAAAGGGCTGTTACTTCATTTATGTATCTTTTCTTTCCATCTTCTAAGCCGAGTATATGTTCTTCGGCTGAAAGAATTATTGATAATTTTTTAGAAGTCTTGGCTTCAAAATATTCTTCATAAGCAAAACCGTGAAACAGATTAGAAACTACTTCTAATTTCTCAAGCATTAATTCAACTGCTTGCTCTTGTAAAATTGTTGGGTCGCCTTTTCCTCCTGCATCCGAATAAAAAGAAAGTGCCTTTTTCAAATCAGAAGCAATACCAAGATAATCAACAACCAATCCGCCTGGCTTATCTTTATAAACTCTGTTAACCCTTGCGATTGCTTGCATTAGATTATGACCTTTCATTGGTTTATCAATATACAAAGTGTGCAAACTTGGAGCATCGAAACCAGTAAGCCACATATCACGAACAATAACTAATTTCAATTCGTCTTCTGTGTCTTTCATACGGTCGGCTAATGTTTTTCTTTGTTGTTTGGTGGTGTGATGTTTTGCAATTTTAGGTCCGTCTGAACTTGCCGAAGTCATAACAACTTTAATAACTCCTTTGTCTAAATCATCAGAATGCCACTCTGGTTTTAATTTAATGATTTCTTCGTAAAGGTCTGCTGCAATTCTTCTCGACATTGAAACAATCATTCCTTTTCCATCAAAAACTTCTTGGCGTTGTTCGAAATGATAAACAATATCTTTCGCAATATTTTTGACTCTATTTTCACTGCCAATCAAAGCTTCCAATTGAGTCCACTTTGCTTTGGCTTTTTGTGTATTTGTTAAATCTTCTTGGTCAAGTTCTTCATCTAATTCTTCAACAAGCTGTTTGCCTTCTTCACTCAAATTTACTTTTGCTAATCGACTTTCATAAAAGATACGAACGGTTGCACCATCTTCAACTGCTTGAGCAATATCATATACATCAATATAATTTCCGAAAACAGCAGGAGTATTTACATCTGTACTTTCAATTGGTGTTCCTGTAAAACCGATGTATGTAGCATTAGGTAAAGCATCACGCATATATTTTGCAAAACCATACACGACTTTTTTCCCGATTACATTTCCCTGATAATCTTTATCGTCTATTGTTTTTGCTTTAAAACCATATTGTGTCCTGTGTGCTTCATCGGCAATTACAACAATATTTTCTCTTTCCGATAATGTTTCGTAAACATTGCCGTTATCAGGTTGGAATTTTTGAATAGTAGAAAATATTACGCCACCCGAAGCCACTTTTAATTTTTCTTTTAAATCATCCCTGTTTTCAACTTGCTTGGGTTCTTGTCTTAAAAGTTGTGTTGATGCTGCAAAAGTATCAAATAATTGGTCGTCCAAATCATTGCGGTCGGTAATTAACAAAATGGTTGGGTTATCTAAAGCTAAAACAATTTTACCTGTAAAAAATACCATTGAAAGTGATTTTCCACTTCCTTGTGTATGCCAAACAACACCGCCTTTACGGTCGCCTTTTGGTTGTGTTTTAACTCCTGCTACTCCGTAACTTTCAGGTGATTCCATTACCATACTTACAGGCGTTTCTTTTTCTAAAGAATATCCTGTTGCTCTTAAAGCAGATTCTACGGCACGGTTTACAGCATAGTATTGATGATAAGCTGCAAGTTTCTTAACTGTTGAAATGCTTACAATTCCTGTTTTGGAATCTTCTTTTTTAGATTTTTCAAAAACTACAAAATGACGGATTAAGTCCAGCAAAGTTTCTTTATTGAGCATTCCATTTATTAGCGTTTCTAACTGGCTAACCAAGTTTGAAGCTTCTTCTTTTCCATCTGCTGATTTCCAAGCCATAAAACGGGTTAATCCTGCGGATAAAGAACCTGCTTTGGCTTCTAATCCATCGGAAATAATCATTAAACCATTGTAAGTAAAAAGGCTCGGGATAATTGCTTTGTAAGTCTCTAATTGTTTGAATGCAGATTTTACCGTAGCATTTTCATCAGCAGGATTTTTCAATTCAATAACCACCAAAGGGATACCATTAACAAATAGAATTACATCTGGTCGTTTGTTGTTTCCATTTTCAATAACGGTAAATTGATTTGCAACTATAAATTCATTGTTTTCAGGTGTTTCAAAATCTATGAGCCAAACCAAGTCGCCTCTTTGATGTCCATCTTTTTGGTAAGAAACATTAATCCCCTCGGTAAGCATTCTGTGAAACGCTTCATTATTAGCAAGTAATTCAGGGGAATTTATTCGCTGAATTTCTTTTAATGCTTCTTCTTGCGAATCAATAGGAACTTTTGGGTTAATTCTACGAATGGCATTTTGCAATCTTTCAGTAAGCAAAACATCTTCATAAGAATTTCGCTCAGGGCCATTGCCTGTTGCTGAGCTTGTCGAAGCATCGTGTGCAATATCAGGTGCATAAATGTATTGATAGCCTAAACGCTCCAATAATTCTATTG
>JAIORY010000155.1 GCA_021107915.1 Bacteroidales bacterium
GTTATTTGGTGCTTTATTTCAAAAAATTGCTGACTTTAAAGACAGACACTAATTAATGAAATCTGAATGTTATTTTTTTATTAGCCAATGTTCCAGTACATCAAATAATCCATTTGGTTTAATGGGTTTTGAAAGGTAGTCGTTCATTCCTGCTTCAAAGCATTTTTCTTTGTCACCCTTCATTGCATTGGCTGTCATTGCAATAATAGGTAAATTGTCAATATTTTTAATTTTACGAATTTCCTGTGTAGCAGTAAGTCCATCCATATTCGGCATCTGAACATCCATTAAAATAAGTGAATAATTTACATTTTGTACTGCACTAACAGCTTCTAAACCATTTTCAACCACATCCACATGAATACCTGTTTTTTTAATTAGTGCTGTTGCAACTCGTTGGTTGATAATATTGTCCTCTGCAAGAAGTATTCTGATATTATCTGGTAATGATTGTAAACGTTCCAAATTGATTTCTTTGAATTTACCATTCTTCTTCTTGTTTTTGAAATCTACAACTCCCATCAGCTTTGTAATAGTGTCAAATAAAATAGCTTGTTTAGCAGGTTTAGCAATGTATTCGATATTCTTCAGTTTTTTGTATGTACTTAGTTCACTAATAAGACTGACAGAAGTTAAAATTATAGCCGGAATCATACTTTTTTCTCTAATAGTTTTTAAAAATTCAAAGCCATTCATTTCAGGCATTTGATAATCAGAAATGATTAGATCATACGTACCTTCATCAACAGAATTAAAAGCCTGAAGAGCTTCCTTTGCGGTTTCAAAAATATCTGAGCTAAAACCAAAAACCTTCATGGTTTCATGTAAAATTATACGATTTGTCTCGTTATCATCAACTAACAGAACATTAAGTCCATGTATTTTTTCTGGTATCTTTATTTTTTCTTCTGTATTTTTTTGAGATTTTTTTAAGCGGATAGTGAAATAAAATGTACTGCCTTTGTCAACACAACTTTTAATCCATATCTCACCATTCATCAATTTTACTAAATTTTTACAAATTGTTAGACCAAGTCCTGTACCCCCGTATTTTCTGGTAGTAGATGTATCTGCTTGCGAAAAACTATCAAAAATAGTTTGTTGTTTTTCTTTGGGAATGCCAATTCCGGTATCTTTAATTGCGAACAATAATTCCAAATCATTATTAACCAAGGGATTATCTTTTGTTACAGATGCCGAATTATTAGATATAGTAATATTAATCTCACCGGCATCAGTAAATTTTAAAGAATTTCCAACCAAATTTAATATTACCTGACGCAGTCTGACTGAATCACCAACAAGATAATTTGGAACATTATTTTTTATCAGTATATTTAATTCGAGCCCTTTGTTTTCAACTTTTTGAATAACCACATCAGATACACCTTCTACAACATCATGAATTCGATAATCGATTTCCTCCAATTCCAACTGACCGGCTTCAATCTTTGAAAAATCAAGAATATCGTTCAATAAAGATAGTAATACGTCAGCACTATCCTGAGCCATTGTAAGAAATTGAATTTGTTCTTTATTTAATTTAGTAAGTAAAACCAACTCTATCATTCCATTAATGCCATTCATTGGTGTTCGGATTTCGTGGCTCATATTTGCCAGAAACTCGCTCTTAGCTCTGTTTGCATCTTCGGCTTCAAGCTTAGCCTTTTCTATTACAGCGGCTTTATCTTCCAGTTCTTTGTTGAGAGCAACTACTCCACGGTTTGTTTCTTCCAATTCGTAGTTTATGGTTTCAATTTCGTTATTACGCTCCTGAAGTTGTTTTAAGACATGTAATAGCTCATTATTTTGGGAATTAATGGTATCAACCATACTTGAATCACCATGCTCAATTATTGTAATAATGGCTTTTTTGATATCGTTTATTCTGTTGAGTTCAATAGTTTTTGAAAATTTTGGCAACCACTTGGCAACAGTAATGGTTGTACCTTTTCCGGTTTTAGTTTGGATATGAAAGTCGTCCATTAATCTTTGCGATCCGACTAAGCCGACACCCATTCCTTTTTTTGATTTAAAATTTCCGTTTTGTATATCTTCAAGGTTTTTAATTCCCATTCCCTTATCGGAAAAAATAATCACTATACCTCCTGAATTTGTTTCTCTTTTTGCAATATTGAATATAATGCTCCCGCCACTTGCATGTTCTATTATGTTTCTGCTAAGTTCTGATACTGTTGTTCCTATTCTAATGCATGTAGTTTTGTCGAAATGTAATTCCTGAGCAAGCATAGAACCGAGGTTACGCGCACGAACCACGTCCGATTCAAACTGTACTTGCATTTCGCCTACATTATGAAGCGTTGCGGATGATAAGAATAGTGGCATCATCATTTTGTCTTGAATAATTATTTAAAATATATTCTGAATTTTTTTGTGGAGGTTCATTCCAGTCCAAATCTTCAGGTTTCCACCTTGTGGTTATCCCATCGGAATACATACAAAGAATATTATCAGGTTTAAAATCAAATTCAAATATTTTAGGCGTGCGCATATTATGCCCCATAATACCTCCAAATGATAAAAGGGTTTTCTTTCCATTCTCAGCTATAATGAAACTTTCAATATTGCCAACTCCCGAAAAGTATAACTTATTAATTTTAGTATTAATACGAGCCAATCCAAGAACAGTTCCTCGTGTACCACGAATAGAGTTATGAATATGTTTCATAAGGCTGTCTAATGGAAGGTCAGGTTTTAGTAAAATTTGTTCTTTGGCAAGTGCTGATGCTATATTAGCTTCTTTTCCATGACCCAGTCCATCAATAACAGCTACAACGGAAATTTCGGGGCTTATATGGTTTATCACATATGAATCGCCATTTAGTTGCTCACCAGGCTTACATCGTGAAGCAGCTCCAATATTAAGATTATTATTCAAACCCGTCCAACTTTTTGATGGTAACCATTTTAAAGAACGTACACAGTATTTGAATGTATAATTTTTTGAAAAAAATGTCTCTTTAAATATTGGAGATGATAAAGGATTTATTTCAAGTTCATCAGAAAAACGCCTTATTGTTCCCAGTCCGATACCGAGGGTGTTTTTTCCTGTATATCCATCCTGCAAAGCCTTTTGAAAATTAGAGATACCATTACCTGAATCACAACACCAAACCTCAAGGGCTTTTTTGTTTTCGTTATCTTCAATTTGGCAGATTACAATTTTACCTTTTCCGCCTCCATGTTTAATTACGTTTGTTACTAATTCAGAAATTAAAATAGCAATCTCTCCAGATTTTACTTTATTAAAGCCCATTTGTGTAGCTAAGTTTGCTCCTTTTCTACGACAAATACCAATGTCGGCATTGTTATCAATAGGCAGGCTTAATATATGATCGCGTTTTACCTCCATTTCATAATCCTTACGATAGTACCTTCGTTTACTTTTGATTCTATTTCGAAACGATCAACCAGTCGTTTAGCTCCAGGCAATCCATAACCCATACCCATTCCGGTGCTGTACCCATCACTCATGGCTAATTCCAAATCTTCAATTCCAGGACCGCTATCAATACATGTTATAATCAATGCTTCTTTACCTTCAATGATGCCTTTTTCAATCACTACCTCACCACCTCCGGCATAGTTATACATATTTCTAAATAATTCGCTAACAGCGGTTGTAACTCGAGTTTGGTCAACTATCCCCATGCGAAATTGTTTAGCATAGTGTCTGATTGTTTGTCGTAATTTTACAACATCATTCTCGAACTTGAGAATATGTTTCCCAAGTTTCTCCCAATTTTTTTCTGAAGTTAATTCCAGCATTACCAATGACATTAAAATAAGTCGTTATCTTCATTTCTAACACGCTTTTCTAACATTTCCATCCCTTTTTCCATGTTTAGTGCAGTATCAACTCCCGGCATTTCCAAACCGAGTTCTACAAGTGTAATAGCAACTGCAGGTTGCATACCAACAATCACTACAGCAGCATCCATGATGGAAGCCATGGTAGCCATACCAGAAAGCATTCGTCCAATGAATGAATCTACCATCTCCAATACTGAAATATCAATCAAAACACCTTTTGCTGAAGTTTTTCCAATTTCTTCAAGTATTTGAGATTGCAATTGTATAGCCAGTTTATCATGCATATCCACTTGAATCGAAACTATTAAGAAATTTCCTATCTTAATTATTGGGATTTTTTTTTCGTATAAATCAGTATTCATTTATTCTTCGTTTTCATTAGGGTTATCAAATAGTGTCTGTAATTTAATATTTTCTGATCGAATATTTTGTTTCATGGCAAAAATCATAGCATCCTGTAATGTGGACTTGGTTTTAACAGAGGACAAGTCAATGCCAAGGTGAACAATTGTTTGGGCAATTGCAGGGCTAATACCTGATATAATACACTCTGCACCCAACAAACGTGCGGAAGTAACTGTTTTCAACAGGTGGTTCGCAACCTGAGTATCAACCGTTGGAACACCGGTAATGTCCAAAATGGCAATGGTGCATCCTGTTTCAACAATTTTTTCCAAAAGGTTTTCCATCATGATTTGTGTACGCTGGCTATCGAGAGTGCCAATAACAGGAAGTATTAATACATTATCCCAAACTTTTGAAACAGGACTTGAAAGCTCTAATAAATCCTCTTGTTGCTGAACAATTGTTTTTTGCTGTTCCTGAATTTTTGAAAGTTTTTCTTCTACCTCCTTTTGCATTTTTTCGCGTTGCTTGAGTTCATCGGTAAGGTCATCAATTAGTAGGTCAATGGCGGCTTCAATGCCACTCAAATCATCTTCGATTTCGCTGTTAATTCTTGCATCCATATCACCGGCAGCTACCGATGCCAGTGTATCTTCAATATGATCGATACGAATTTCTAATTTTTCATTATTTTGTGTTTTACTCATAGGTTATTTCCTCCTTTTTTCAATCCAGTTAATTGCATCATCCATGTTTTTAAAAAAATTCGATTCAGCTTTTAACGAACCAAGTTTCATTAATACTTTGGCAATCATACGTTGAGCTGAATTTGCTCCAATAAGTGCTACATGAGTGATATGTGCAGCATTAAGCATTTTGTTGATTATTGAGCGGGTTTCACGACTTTCCATTTTACCGGCGTTTCGTAAATCTACAATAATTTGTCTGTATGGTTTACCTTCCAATAATTCATTATATTGCTGCTCGAGTTGTTTTGATTCGTCTGTTGTATAGACTCCATTTATAGTCTGTATAAGCAATTGTTTATCATCATTATATTGTAATGTATGTTTCATAATACTAATATTTTAATAAGACATGAAAATTAAATTGCTAAGATATATTATTTTTTTTAGTTATACAACTTTAATATTTTTTATTTACAAATAATAATAAATGTAAAATCTGAAATGCCGAGCTTTGCTCAAGCATCTTCCGAATCCTCGGATTCGAGAATCCGGGACTCGAAGCTCTGCTTCGGGATCAAAAATCGGTGTTCAATATTCGATATTCAATTTTTTTATTTTTTTGTTTGGAATTTATTCTTATATATCTACCTCACCAACACCACCGTTCCCATTTTAGTTTCTGATTGACCTGATGAAGAAGAAGAAAGACTGTACTGAATTTTATAAATATACGTTCCTTGCGTACAAAGGTTTCCTTTAAATGTTCCGTCCCAGCCATGGGAAATATCATTTGATTGAAAAATCAAAGCTCCCCATCGGTTGTAAATAAGCATCTTAAAATATTCAATATTTTCGAGGTAAGTCAATACTTTAAATTCATCATTTAATCCGTTATTGTTGGGGGTGAAGGCATTTGGTAAGAAAATTCTTATTGGCTCGAAAAGTACAAATACTGAATCTTCTCCAAAACATCCTTCTTGTGATTCAATTTCTACCGAGTACCAACCGTCATTATTTATTGTAATAATTTGTGTTGAATCTCCGGTATTCCACAAATAATACAAAAATCCCGAGCCTGCATCAAGGTCAAGGGGGTCTTTGGTGATGATGGTATTTTGTCCTGCAAAAGCAGGGGAGGGTGAGGGATAAACGATTACATCAACTAAAACCTCAGAATTACAATCTAATGTATCAGTTGCAATAATTGAATATATTCCTGACTGACTTTCATGTATATTATTAATTGTTAGAATATTATTATTGCTGGTATTTCCATTAGGTTCAGTCCACAAATAGGTGGCTCCTCCATTGCTATACCAAACAATAGCTTCCAAATTGAGAGTATCTCCTTGGCAAATTTCAGTTGAGCCATGGATAAAAAGATCTACTTCTGAGTAGATTCTAACAATTCCCAATAAATAATCTACAGGGATATTTAGTCCTGTAGAGTTGTGAAAGAAACTTATGCCCGGGGATCCATCCCATTCGACAAAACTAATGCCCGGATCAATAGCATTAAATACAAGATCTATTAAAGAAGTATTATCAGGTAACGAAACAGCAGTTGAAGCCCAGTTCAGTTCAACTTTTCCTTCTGCAGGAAATAACAAAACTTCTAATGAATCATTGAGTAGTGGATGAGCATTGGTAAAGCCTTCACAAGTAAGAAAGTCCTTATTGTATAAAAGTGTGGTTTTAAAATTTCCCACATCATCAAAATTACTAACAATAAGTGGGACAAAAGCTGAATTTCCCGGACATACTTCATCATCTCCGGCAACTGCCTGCAATCTAATGCTAACCTCTTCGGGAACTTCAACAATAAAAGTAGTATCACATCCAACTTCATCCTTTACTATACAGGTGTAAAAACCTGCTGCCAGATCATAGAATCCACCATCATTAATTTGGAAATTAATTCCATTATTATGAGAATAAAATAAAGTATCTGATGCTCCTGATGCATTTATGTTAATCGAACCATTGTCCAGACCAACTGTTGATGCACCTACCTGTACATCAATTATCTCAGGTGCATTTATATTCTGAATTATTACCGGATTGTTAACATACACCGATTGACAATCTGATGAATCTCTTACTCGAACAACATAAATACCGGAGGATAAATTTGTAAAAACACCCATATTACTAAAATAAGTTACCCCATTATCGATGGAATAAAACAACATTTCACCTAATCCATTTACAGCAGAAACTGTGATGAATCCATCATTTTGTTCACAATTTTCATTCGTAATGTCTACTTGTTGGATAAGTAAATCACCAGCATCATAAATATTAAAAGGTCCAATTTCTGTAATACAATTATTAGCATCGCTTACTTGTAAAGTATAATTTCCTACAATCAAGTTGAAAATATCTATTGTAGTTCCAACAGGACTGCCAAAGTCATCAACCCATTGATAAGAAAGTGGTTGAACACCGCTAATATTCATTCCCCGGATAGCACCTGTGCTGCCACCGCAAGTAGTAGGGCTAACCACCAGATTAGTAAGATCAGCAAAAGCTGGTTGGTAGTATTCAACATATATGGAGTCTATAGCAAAACATCCTACATCGTTGGTTACGTTTACCCA
>JAIORY010000401.1 GCA_021107915.1 Bacteroidales bacterium
GCCGATACATAATCAAAGTGCTTTAAGAAGTGAAACGAACTTAAAGCGCATTTTGATTAGTAATCGGTATTAAAAGAATCATGAGCGAAAAAAAAACTATCTTTGTTCAAACAGGTGAAGTTAAAACCGGCACAAAAGACGCAATTTTAAAATCAAGTGCGATTGGCTCCTGTGTTGTAGTTGCAGCCTATGATTTAAAAATACAAATAGGTGGTTTTGCACATATTATGTTGCCGGGGAAAGCTCCTGAAAGAGAAAATTATCAAAAAACCAAGTATGCAAGTGATGCAATTGAAGATTTAATAAACAAAATGAATTTGCATGGAGCTGAGGATAACAATATTGAAGTTTGCTTGATTGGAGGAGCAAATGTTTTAAAAAGAGTAAACGATTCCATATCTCAGGATAACATAAATAGCATATTTGAAATACTTAAAAAAAAGAAATTTAAAATAATGGCGAAGTCTGTTGGGGGTATAGAAAGAAGAAGTGCCTCACTCAATATTAAAATAGGATGCCTTAATTATACTATCGGAGACGGAGCAGAAATGCTTTTGTGGAATTTTTTAGATAAATAATAAATATACCAAAGGGGGGTGATATGAAAGAAAAAGACGAACAAATGTTAGATTATCTAAAAAAGAAAATTATTCAATTCGAGAAAACCGAGCTAAAATTGAAAGCAACAAACCAACAGCTAATTTCAAGCGAACAACAATTACGAGCAGCAAACCAACAACTTTCCGCAAATGAGCAACAATTAAGAGCAAGCGAACAACAATTTTTTGCGTTTGCAAATAATCTGCACGGAGTAACTTTTATAAAGGATACTGACTTAAGATATACTTTTATTAATAAAAACTTTGAAGATACATTTGATGTTAAATTAGAAGAATGGAAAGGCAAAACAAATTATGAAATCGGGTTTTATCCAAAGGATGTTTGTGAAGACTTAAAAAACAACGACATTAAAGTAATAAATGAAAAAACAGCAACAAAAATAATTGAAGCAGTGCCAATTGGTGATGATATGCATTATTGGATGGTAATTAAATTCCCACTATTTGATCTTGAAAAAAATGTTACAGCCGTTGCAGGGTTTGCTATTGATATTACAGAACAAAGAGAACAAGAAGAAAAATTGAAAGCAACAAACCAACAGCTAATTTCGAGCGAGCAACAATTACGAGCTGCTAATCAACAACTTTCTGCAAATGAGCAACAATTAAGAGCTTCTAACCAACAACTAATTTCGAGCGAACAACAGCTTAAAGCAGCAAACCAACAACTTGAAGCAAACAATCAGCAATTAGTAGTAAGCGAAGAACGGTATCGGACATTTGTCGATAATGCATCTGATGCTTTTTATTTGTCGGATATGAAAGGTAGGTTTATCGATGTTAACGAAGCAGCATGCATAACTTTGGGTTATACCCGTGAAGAGTTATTGAAACTTTCGATACCCGATGTTGATATTAATTTCCCACAGGAAAAATTAGCTGAGATACTTGAGGGACTGACTTATAATGAATCCCAATCCGTAGAAAGTGTTCACAAGACAAAGAACGGAAAAATATTTCCTGTAGAAGTTCAAATACGAACCTTTGGATCAAAAGATAAACCATTGCTTTTGTCGCTTGCACGAGATGTAACCGAGCGCAAGCAGGCGGAAGAAAATTTGAAAGAAAACGAACAGTTTCTAAATAGTGTATTAGAAAGTGTTCAGGATGGCGTCAGCGTACTTGAGCCGGATTTAACTATCCGTCATGTAAATGGGGCAATGAATAAATGGTACGAAGAAAACCTTCCTTTGGAAGGGAAAAAGTGCTATGAAGTCTATCAGAAAATAGATAAGCCATGTGACCCCTGCCCAACACTTCGTTGTTGGGAATCCGGCAAAACAGAATATAATATTATGCCGGGACCTCATGGCTCTCCTGTAGAGTGGATTGAACTTTTCAGCTATCCTATAAAAGAAGCAAATACGGATAAAATAACAGGAGTTGTTGAATTTGTGCGTAACATCACCGAACGTAAACAGGCAGAGGAGAAAATCAAAGCAAAGAGCCTTTTCTTGGAGAGTCTTGTTCAACAATCGCCTTTTCCTACCTTTGTGATGGATTCCAAAGGGTTTAATGTGATGGTGAATGAAGCATTTCTAAAGTTCTGGGCGGTGCCCGGCAAGGAGATGGTACTGGGAAGAAATGCGCTTACAGAACCGGCGAATGTAAAGCAGGATGTGATCAAGTACTTTAAGGAAGCTTTGAGAGGGAAAATCGTGGAAACACCTGAAATAGAATTCGTTTCTCCATACAAGAATAAGAAAACAATTACGAGAAACAAGATGTTTCCCATATTGGATCCGACAGGTACGTTGACAAATGTAGTTGTAATGCAAGAAGATCTTACCGAGCGAAAGCAGGCGGAAGAAAAAGAAAAAGAATTCCATAAAAATGTTGCATTGCTTTCCGAGACTGCAATGCAGTTTGTTGAATTTCCACAGGATAAAGACATTTTTAATTATATTGGAGAACAACTTCAAGAGTTTGTGGGCAAAGATTCTTATATTGTTGTTAATTCTATTGATGCGGCAAAAGATGTCCTGACCACCCGTGCTGTTGTTGGAATGGGAAAATTTTCCAAAAAAGTTGCAAGTCTTTTTGGAAAGAACCCTGTTGGCGTAACTTATAATGCAAAAGATGAAGACCTTGTTTATCTTTCAGACGGCAAATTGCATTTATACAAAGAGGGGCTATATAGAATATCACTAAAGTCGATTCCAAAAACGGTTTCCAATTCCATAGAAAAATTATTGAATATCAAAAGTATCTTCACAATTGGTTTTACAAAGGATAATAAATTATTTGGAACTATTATGATAGCTCTGAGAGAGAATGTCAGAGAACTATATAATAAGGAAACAATCGAAACATTTATTAAGCAGGCATCTATTGCACTTCAAAAACAACAGGCAGAAGAAGCTTTAAAAGTAAGTGAAGAGAAATACCGTGTACTTTTTGAAAATGCTAAAGATTCTATATTCATAACCAACGAATCAGGAAAAATTGTAGATGTAAATAATGCTGCCTGCAAATCACTTGGTTATACTAAAGAAGATCTGCTGAAAATGAGAAACAAAGATATCGATGCTGAAGCTACAGGATATGAAGCTTTTAAGAAAATTCGAAATGGGCTGAAAGAGGAAGTTGCATTTGAAGTAAACCAGATCAGGAAGGACAGAACACTTATACCGGTGGAAATTACTGGAAATTTCTACACCGTTGGAGATAAAAAATTATCTCTCGCAGTTGTACGTGATATTACCGAGCGCAAGCAGGCTGAGAAGACGCTACGCCAGAGCGAAGAGAAATATAAAACTCTGGTAGAAAGTATGGAGGATGTTATAGTCAGTTTTTCATTAGAGGGAACTATTTCATATTGCAGCCCGAATGTGAGAAATTTTGGAGGGTATGATCCGGAAGAAGAAATTGGACATCATTTCGCAAAATATATTGCAGATAAACAAATAAAACAAGGATTACAAGAACTATTTCAAGAGATCATCAAGACAAAAAAACCAGCGATTTTTGAGTTTCTTTACAAACCAAAAAGCAAGGAACCTTTTCATGCAGAAGCAACAGCAAGCCCAATTATCAACGAAGAAACAGATGAAATTGTCAGCATTCAATGTGTTGTGCGTGACATCACAGAGCGCAAGCAGGCGGAGGAAGAGCTAAAAAATAAAATGAACGAGCTTAAAACTTTTTATCGTGCTACTCTAGGTCGGGAGGAACGTGTTATTGAGCTAAAACAAGAGGTGAACGAGTTGTTAGAACAGCTTGGTAAAAACAAGAAATATAGAGATTATAGCAAATAATTGAAGTCTAAAATTAAATAGGAGGAAGATTATGTTTAAAAAAATAAAATTCTATGATGGACAAGAACCGGATGGATGGCAGCCATTCCTTAAGGAACTAAGTAAAGATAATGCTAAAGGTATTCTCTTGTTTGTTGGAGAAGAAACGCCGTTTGATTACAAAAAGCTGCAGCCGCTACTAAAAAAATTGGATATTAAAGTATGGGGAGGTATTTTCCCTGGAGTGATCTATAACGGCTCGTTGTATAAACAAGGAGTGGTGGGTTGCGCCTTTCACTCCCCTGTTTCAATTGAAGTGATAAAAGATATGAGCAAATTCAAAGGTAATTTCCCGAAAGATTTTGTTTCAAAAAGTACACGGTCCCTTCTGATCTTTACCAGTGCATATGCAGATAATGTTCCGCTGCTTATAGAAACTTTATACGAAAAATATTTCAAAGAAATGACGTTTGTCGGAGGTAATGCCGGCAGTATTATTAATATTGATCGACCACCTTTGTTTACTAGTGATGATTTATTCGCAGGAGGGGCTATCATCGCTGCTGTTGAGGACTTCATATCAGTGGGAATAAACCATGGTTTGCAGCCCATTTCCGAACCTGCTATTGCCAGTAGTGTGGATAAAAATATTTTAAAATCAATTAACTGGGAACCGGCCTTTGAATATTATAAAAGGATAGTTGAACAAGATGCCGGAGTCAAGTTAACTGCAGATGGTTTTCTTGATGTAGCTAAATCGTATCCTCTTGGAATGCTGAAATATGATACAGAGATAGTTCTGCGTGTTCCTGTTGGTGTTGGTGAAGAAAATAGTCTTTTGTTTTCCACTGAAATGCCTGAAAACTCTGTGTTGGTAGTTACGAAAGCGTACACTGATAAATTAACAGCAGCTGCAGGAACAGCTACCGAACAAGCCAAAATTGCCTTTGAAAGTAAAATGAATAAATCCCCGGGCAAAGCTCTGATTGTGGACTGTCTTGCCAGATCCTTATTTTTAGAAGAGAGAATTAATGATGAGTTAAAGATTATTGCAAACAAAGCAGGAAATGATGTCTTAATATTTGGATTTTTGAGTCTCGGCGAAATTGCTTCAACCGGAGATAAATATATTGAAATGTACAATATGACTGTAGTGGTCGCAATGGGAGAATAAATTATGAAAAAACCAATAAAATCTTCTTTTCAAAACCTCAGTATTTCTTATGAGCTTGCTCTTGCCATTGGTAACAGTTTGAACCTGTCGGAAATGCTTCATGAATTTACTCATAAGATGGTGCATAAAACAAATGCTCATCACGGTATTATCTGGGTCAAAAATGGAGAGAAAAAACTCCAACCGGTGGCAAGTGCCGGAATCAATATAGAAGATGTGCCGGCACAAAACGAAATAATGGACCTCCGGAGTGTTTTAAATCAAATACAAAAAAGCCGGCAATTTGTGCTTAGATACAAAGACGATAAAGATTTTTTGCAATATTGTCCTGTCCTGACAGGAAAAGAAGAATCCGTATTGATTGTGCCTATAACCAATATAGCGATTCTTTATCTAATCTATGCCGGCAGGGAAATAGCAGATGAACCTCTGGCAAACCTGCTTGCCGGTCTTTCTAAAAAGTTAAGCGTTGCTATAAATGCTTGCATAGCTAATAAGAATATTATTGATGAAGTGCAGGTGAGAGTGAAAGCTGAAAAGGAACTAAAGAAGAAAACAGAGCAACTGATCTCCGGCGAGAAGGAACTTCAAAGGCTTTATGGAGAATCGGAACAAGCCAGAAAGTCACTGCTGAGCATCCTGGAAGATGTTACGCAAAAAGAGGAGGCTTTAAAATTAAGCAATGAAAATTTCCTGCAGGTTGTGTCTAATATTACAACTGTTGTTTGGAAAGCAGACATTGGAAAGAACGGAGCTTTTGAAAACACTTATTCTTCACCTGTTTTAGATGAATTATTGGAGTTACCTGCCGGAACAATGAAAAACGACTGGGATAAGTATTTCGGCTATATAAAACCCGAATATCTGGAACATGTAAATAATGCTTTCAAAGAAGCAATAATATCACCGGGCAAACAAATAGACTGCGAATATGAGGTCTTAAAAAACAATGGACAAACTGCCTGGTTTCATTCAAAAGGCAAATGCTTTGAAAAAAATGAGAAATTACATGTTTTTGGTTCTACTGTAAACATCACCGAACGCAAGCAGGCTGAAAAAGAACTCACAAAACACCGCGAACACCTTGAAAAACTCGTTAAAGAACGTACCAAAGAACTGGAAGAAAAGAATAAAGAATTAGAGCGATTTAACAATCTCTTTGTAAACAGGGAGTTCAGAATAAAAGAGTTGAGGGACAAAGTAAAAGAATTGGAGAAGAAGAATAAATAAATTGAGACATCACTATAATTTATTGTGGTGATATAGAAAGCCACAAATAAATAATCAACCGCTTCAGCGGTTTATAAAACAAGAAAAAATGAAAAAAATAATATTAATTTTCCTGTTATTTCTTAGCCAAATTTTTCTTTTCGCTAACGAAACAAAAATTGATAGTCTTAAAAATAGATTAGAAAATGTAACCGGTAAAGAGAAGATAGGAATTTTAAATGAATTAGCAGGGTACTATTGGGAATTACCACCCAATGAAAGAATTGTATTTGCAGAACAGGCAGTTGAATTATCTGAAAAAATTCATGATCAAAAATCCAAAGCTGATGCTTATAATCATCTTGGCGTTGCTTACAATAATTTTGGCGATAGTCAAAAATCCATAGATCATTTTCTGAAAGCTCTAAATATCATGGAAGAAATAGATGATAAAAATGGAATTGCCAACTCTTATCTTAATATTGGACAGGCAAATTTCTATTTGGACAATTTTGATAAAGCACTGGAATATTTTCAAAAAAATCTAAACTTAAGATATCAAATTGGTGATAAAATATATATCTCCCAAGCCTTGAGTACAATCGGGAATGTAATGAGTAAAACAGAAAAATATGATAAAGCATTAGAATACTATTCCAGAGCTTTGGAAATTAGCAATGAAATCAATGATAAAATGGGTATTTCCCAATTATATAATAATATCAGTAATGTATATCTGGCAACCGGAGAACAGGAGAAAGTTTTGAAATACAGGTTAAAATCATTGCAAATCGCTCGTGAATTGAATAATAAATGGGAAATAGCTCTTACTACTTTTAATATTGCCGAATATTATTTACTAAATAAGCAACCTGATAAGGCTTATCCGTATATTCTTGAATCTAAAGATTTTGCCAAAGAGCTAAATAATGAAGGGCTGCTTAATGATAATATTTTCTTTTTGTCATTATATTACGAATTAAAAGGAGATTATCGAAACGCACTAAAATACCAAAAAGATTATGCAAAAACAACTAAAGAGCAATTCTCAGAAGAGCTAAGCAAAAATATAGCTGAAATGCAAATAAAGTTTGAAACCGAGAAAAAGGAAAAAGAAAATAAGATTTATAAACTGCAAATCGAAAAAAGCAAATTACAAAATACACTTCTGTATCTTGGAATAATTTTCTTTTTTATTCTCATA
>JAIORY010000196.1 GCA_021107915.1 Bacteroidales bacterium
CTTGTTAATATTGCTTTTTTCATGTGTTTATATTTTTGAAGTTAATTTATTTTCTGCTA
Source organism: Bacteroidales bacterium (assembly GCA_021107915.1). Classification (GTDB taxonomy): domain Bacteria; phylum Bacteroidota; class Bacteroidia; order Bacteroidales; family JAIORY01; genus JAIORY01. The sequence goes on from JAIORY010000196.1 coordinate 60, forward strand.
CTTATGTTTTTTAGAAAAATTCATGAACAGAAATTAGAAATTATGTTCTAAAATAGTTTTTTTCGAATTTCCAATTTCAGGTTTCCCATACGGGCTAACTTCGTGTCGCAAGTTTCATTACTTAACAATTATCAATTTCTTAGTTGTTTTTTTATTTCCTGATTTTAGAATACAGAAATACAAACCTTCCTGTAAAGAAGCAGCATCAAGAGTGAAATTGTGTATTCCACTTTTCATTTCAGGATTATTGACAATATCCAAAACTTTTTGTCCAACTGCATTATAAACTTCGATGTTTACAGAAGCATTCTTTTCGAGAGTAAGAATGATATTTGCAGAGTTTGTTATAGGATTAGGATAAATATTAAAATCCGAATTTTTATCAGTAATATTTTCAACAGTAACATAATCGCTGATAGGAGGAAAGACAATATAATCAACCCATGCACAATCACTACCTGAACTTACTGCATAGTCTTTTGAGTAAGACCATTTAAATTTATGCATTCCGGCAGTAACAGGGTAAACTTCTCTGCTCCAAGCAACTTCACCATCCCATCGTCCCATTTCAGTATTATCAATATAAAAAGCGAGAAAATCATAATTATCATTCCATGTATCATCTTCGCAGGATACTTTTTTAAAGAATGATATTGAATCATCTGACGTAACATTTACAGTGGTAAAAAGTTCAGATACTTGTTCATCATCAATATCACCTGATTGAGCACAGTTTTCTCCCTCATAAGGATTTTCAGTGCAAATAAACCAATCAACATAACCTGCAAAAGTCCATCCAAAATTATCAAATGTTCCACTTTCAAAATCTTCAAGAAGAAGTCCAATAGCTGTTGTGAATTGTTTATCTGCAACATATAATCCTGCCTCAACAGTAAAATCAAATATTATAAGAGTTCCTATAGGAACAGAAGGATTTACTGTAATATTAAAAATAGCGGTTTTACTTGAACCGAACAGAAGTGTATCAATATCAAAAGTACTGTTGTTGATAGTAATATCAGTACTTGATGTAATCAAATTTGCGATAGTTCCGAATGCATCGCTATGACCGGTATTAAAAGTTGAAATAATAATATCAGCAGTTTCGCCTTCATCTAATCTTCCGTCTCCATTGCCGCTTTGGCTATCGTCAATAACAAGAGACCCAACACTTAACACAGGTGCATTAAGAACTGTTGTAAATTGAGCATTCCAAGTTTCTTTCGAGTCATCTTCGATAATCATACTATAAGTAACAATATACTGATCAGGGATAGAGTCATCAATTGTAACTGCAAAAGCATTTTCCTGTAATGATATACTTTGTGAAGCTATATTTCCCCAATCCTGAGTGTCATCAGTAATCATAACATAATCATCTTCTGTAGAAATAGTAGCTGAAACATTAACTGCTTCTTCAACTCCTACATTTTCGAGAGTAACATCATAAGTAATACTTTCGCTGTAATCAGCAATACCGTTATTATTTCCAGTTGAGTCATCAATTTCGTGAGATTCATAAATTACATAAGGTCCGTTAGCCGGAACAATTTCAATATTTCCAATATGAGGAATATAATTAAAAGCAGTAATAGTAATTGTAATATTTCCAACATTAGTCAGAGGTTCAAACTGTAGAGTTGCTGAGCCACCTTCAACAATAGCTGTAGAAATAATTTCTCCGTTAAGGGTAAGGGCAGCTAATCCCCCTTCGGCATCACAAGTAATTGTAAATTCACTAATACCAATAATTACTGAGGTATTATAAGATGCTGTCATTTCTGCCGGCATTGCTGTTCTAACCATTACTGATGGATCACCAAAACAATTCCATGTGTCTGTAATTGAATACCCATATGATCCGTAGTTATCGTTCATGTGCATACATCCGCTCATTGATAAACCACCAAAAGTTCTTTTTATATTGCCTTGATAACTTTCCACCAAAACAGAGTCCATTTCATCTTGTGCATCCATAGGAGGGTCCCAACTTTGGTTGATGGTTGACATTAAAGTAGCTATTGCACCTGTGGGTTCATCATTATTTTCTGCTCTCATCCATGCTTCGGCAAAGCAAGTCTGACCAACAAAATTACCATTAACACAAGCTACCGACCAGATAAATGGTAACATTCCGTTATTTGTAAGATTATCAACATAGTAAGATGAAAACCCTGAGGTACTCCATGATGACGTACTTCCGTGACCTACGTAATTAATAATACTTGCACCGTCATTTATTTTTTCGGCAACCATTGCAGATGTCGGATTTCCGGGTTCATCTTCTCCACCTTGTGATCCGTCATAGAGTTCGGAACATGATGTGTAAGTAAATCCCAATAAGTCGTTACGGATATTTCTCATGTGTTCGTAATCGTATTCACCTTCATCGCCCGGACCCTGATCCGATGCAATTCCAATACCTTTTGAAAACCAATCTTCATCACGATAAGGATCCTGTTCGTAAGTTATTGTTCTTGAAACTTGTGTTTCGACATGAGCGATAGTCTCGGCAGAAAAACGCCCAATAAAAAGGTCGGGATAGTGGTCGTTTCCGGCAACATAAGAATAGTTGTTATCGGAATCTCCGTTTGAGTATGATGTGGGTACTTGTGCAGCATCACCAACCAAAAGCACAAATGTTAATCCGTTATCATCATAATAATCCTGAATATAATTTTTTATAGCAGAAGAGTTACCAATAGTAGCAACATCAACAATCTCAACAGGAATTCCGGTTTGTATTTTCCAATCAATAAACGGCTGCATAGCATCAATAAAATCTTCGTAAGCAATAATCAGCATATTTCCATGCTCGTCAACAGGATCGTATTTGCTGCTGCTTGTATTCATAAAATGCCTTGAATATATTTTATCGAATTCAGTATTTACTGAAGTGAGTTCGCTTTTGCGGATAAGCGGGTTGATACCATTATCATTTACTTTTTCAATTTTTACGGTAATATTGTAATAAACTCTTAAAATTTTTGAAACGGGATTGTACTGAAAAGGACTTATAACAACAGTTTGTCCGCGATAATCTCTGATAATATAAGGCTCTCGTAAACTTGTAATATCTTTAGGAAAAAATCTGTCTTCATTATATTGTTTACCGTAAAGATATGGAACTGTTTCAGGGTCGATATCACGCGTAAAATTTCCTTTTGAAGGAGCTATTTCAATATCAGTAAATTCTTCAAAAGAAGATGATACAAGCTTTACTTCCATTTTTGCCAGATCAGGAATAATGACTGATGATGTCATTTTTGGAAGATCAGGTGCTCCTTGTTGAAGCAATGGAGTTGTTTTTTCGATACTGATAGTATAAGCAATTCCTCGCGGGGTTTGAACTTCATTCATCATAAATCCGTCAAAATTGAATTCAATAATTGAATTGTCAATATTTGAAGAAATAAGTTCTGCTTGAGCAGTAACAGGATTTGATGAATTGATATTTACCCAGTTCTGACCAAATACGCCAAAACAAAATACAATAATCAGACTTGTTAATATTGCTTTTTTCATGTGTTTATATTTTTGAAGTTAATTTATTTTCTACTACTTATGTTTTTTAGAAAAATTCATGATCAGAAATTAGAAATTAGAAATTAGAAATTATGCTTTAAAATAGTTTTTTTCGAATTTCCAATTTCCCATACGGGCTAACTTCGTGTCGCAAGTTTCATAACTTAACAATTATCAATTTCTTAGTTGTCTTAATATTTTCTGAATTTAAAATGCAAAAATACAAACCTTCCTGTAAAGAAGCAGCATCAAGAGTGAAATTGTGTATTCCACTTTTCATTTCAGGATTATTGACAATATCCAAAACTTTTTGTCCAACTGCATTATAAACTTCGATGTTTACAGAAGCATTCTTTTCGAGAGTAAGAATGATATTTGCAGAGTTTGTTATAGGATTAGGATAAATATTAAAATCCGAATTTTTATCAGTAATATTTTCAACAGTAACATAATCGCTGATAGGAGGAAAGACAATATAATCAACCCATGCACAATCACTACCCGAGCTTACTGAATAATCTTTGCTATAAACCCATTTAAATTCATGTTCTCCTGCAGTAACAGCATAAACTTCTCTACTCCAATCAATTTCTCCGTCCCATCGACCCATTTCAACATCATCAATAAAAAAAGCAAGAAAATCATAATTGTCATTCCATGTATCATCTTCACATGATACTTTTTTATAAAAAGATAATGAATCATCAGAGCTAACTTGAACGATTGTATATAATTCTGAAGTTTGTAAATCACTGATAACACCTGATTGAGCACAGTTTAAACCTTCATAAGGATCGACAGTACAAATAAACCAATCAGCATTACCACCAAAAGTCCATCCGAAATTATCAAATGTTCCGGTTTCAAAATCTTCAAATAAAAGCCCGATAACAGTAACGAATTGTTTTTCTACAGAATATGGTCCTGCTTCAGCCAAATAATTTAATTCGATAGGAGTTCCAATGGGAACAATTGCATTTACAGTAATATTAAATATGGCTTCTTTTGTGTTACCAATTAATAATGTATCAATATTGTAAGTTGCAGAATTTATAGTAATATCAGTACTTGTAGAAGTTAAAGTACTAATAGTACCAAAAGCATCACTATGACCGGAATTTGAAGTGGAAATGATAATATCAGCAGTTTCACCTTCGTCTAATCTTCCGTCTCCGTTACCTCCCTGACTATCGTCAATAGTTATTGTTCCGGCGTTCAGAACAGGTGAATTTAGTATTATTGAAAATCCGGAATTCCATATTTCTTTTGAATCATCTTCAATAAGCATATCAAAATTGACTATATGCTGATCAGGAACAAAGTCTGCAACCGTAACACCAAAAGCATCTTCTTGTAATGATGTACTTTGTGAAGCAATATTTCCCCATTCCTGAAAATCGTCTGTAATAATTACATTAGTGTCTTCTGTTGACAATGTTGCAGTAGCATTAATAGCATCTGAATTTCCAACATTTTCGAGTGTAATATCAAAAGTTATATCTTCGCCGTAATCGGCTATTCCATTATCATTTCCGAGAGAATCATTTAATATATATTCATCAAGTAAAACATAAGGTCCAGCAGGAGAATCCACAGTTACAGTTCCAATATATGGCTGAGCATTTTGTTTTGTAACAATAACATCTGCTGTTCCGGGTACTGAAATTGGAGTTAGTTGAACAACAGCAGTACCGGTTGCATCAGCAAGTGCAGCACCGTATAAAACACCATCTTTAGAAATTGCAGCATAGGCATAAGCCTCGGTATTAATAGTAAAAGAAGTTGAACCAAGTGGCATAAGTGGATCATAGGAAACTGATAATACAGGAGGTACAGAGTAATAAATCATTAATGAAGGATCGCCAAGGATATTATAAATATCCCAGTAATAAGCAGCTGATGATGGAGTGCCTTCAGTAACAGCAAGATTTCCGGCATAAATAATTTCATCCTGAGAAACATACCATTCACCAAAATCCTCACCATGATCATGAAAAGATCTATCATAATTTCCCAAAGTAGTTTCTTCGTAAGGAGGTGGGTTTTCAGTAATTGCTCCAACTCCAACCCCAAAATAATAATCTTCATCCCAATATGTACTATTCGATCCGCCAATATAACCTACAGCTCCTTTGTTTTCGGCTCTTACAATTGCTTCACCAAAACATTCGCTTTGTTGATATTCGCTTGATGAACAACAATTACCAATTAATAATCCATATTTATCCTGATTTTGTAAACCCGGAATATCGGATGTAGTAAAAGAAGGATTACCCCAACCACTTGGACTGCAATGGGCAGTATAATTTCCAAAAGTTACACCATCACTAATATTCTGGATTATATTTGCACTATTGCTTCCCGACTCGGGGTAGAGGTAAGTATGAGATAAAATATTATGATCAGCATTAAAATAATTAATAGTTCCGTAATTTATCTGTCCGTTACCCCAGTCATTTCCGTGTCCGCTGTCCATTCCTGCAATCATCACTACTTCTTCGAGATAAGAAGGATCGGGCATAAGGTATTGCTCATATTGTAAGGTTTTGTCAATCTGTGGCTGAAGTTGAGCAGTAGTTTGAGCAGAAAATCTTCCATAATATATTTCAGGAAAAAGATCGCCAGTATATTCACAATAGTTTCTATCGGTAACACCGTTTCCATTGTTCCAAACAGGAATTTGTTGAACATCTCCAACAAATAAAATAAATGAAGGAGCCGGATCTTCGGGAGTGCCTGCATCGTAAAGTCCTTCAAGATATGCCTTTATTGAAGTTGTTGTGCTTCCTACATTAGGATTATCTGTATAGGCTTCAATAACTGTAAATCCTTTTTTTGTTTTCCATTCGATAAAAGGCTGTAATTGATCTTCAAACATGGTATCGGAAACAATTACATATTTTACAGGATACCTCATAAAATTCTCACGAGTATTGGGTTCTTTATAATTAAATAACTGATGATTCACCAACTTGAAATATGGAGAAGCATATTTTTCTTTCATTTCTATTGTAGCAGTAATATCAGCATTTTCAAAGATAACTTCAAAATCAATATTTTCGTAAACACGAATAATATTTGTAACCGGATTGTATTGAACAGGCGAAATATCAACTCTTGCAATTCTTGTTCCGCGCATATATCCGAGTACTTCAACACTAATTAATCTTTTGTTTCCAAAAGAATTATTTTGATATGCTTTTTGATTTATAATAAATTCATGCTCATCAATACTTTTTGATTGTGGAGGTTGTGCAGGGAAAAGTTTATTTGTGATGTTTAAATCAGTTAGACTGTATTCATTAACTGTAAATGAATTTATTTTTATCACCGGATTAGCTCCAACAGGTATTTCAATTAATTTCCTTTTTACTGGAAGTAAAGGGTTACCGAAATCTATATTTTTCGTATATCCACTTATGTAGAGTTTTGTAAAAATGCCTTCGGTGGTGTTTAACTCTAAAGTTTTTATTTCAGATATTTTATTTGATAAACTTAATTTCGAATATGTGTTTTCTTTGATCTTTAAGGATATTTCATTGTTTTCTTTCAGATTAATATTATCAGCAAAAGTGCTGAACGAAAACAGAAAAAATCCTGATAAAAGGATCATTTGAATTTTTTTTAAGCAAGTCTTCCTTTTCATTATAGTTAAGTTTTTTTTATTGACTGAATATTTTTATTTTAGAGCATGCAAATATATATAATCCTTTAAATATATTAACTAATTTGGATTAAATTATACCAATTGTATTTTAAAATGCGCTGAAAGTGCATTTTGAAATTTACAATGGTTAATG
>JAIORY010000450.1 GCA_021107915.1 Bacteroidales bacterium
TATTTTATTTGCGGATTAATGGAAAAACTCCATTTTCTTCATATCGAATTTTATAATCTTTTCCGAAAATTTTATAAACTTAAATGGATTTGCGGTCGTTATTATAGTGTATAGATTTTTATAAAACAAATATTAAATTTTATAACATTTAAGTAAATGAATATTATGAATTTTGCAAGCGATAAAATTATTTGATAATTTATAAATCAAAAACGAAAATATTACAAAATGAAAATAAACAAAAATATTGCTATAAACGATAAAGGATTGCTTTTTAATCCTGCTACCGGAGAATCTTTTACCGCAAACCAGATTGGAATAATGATTATTAAATTACTGAAAGAAGATAAATCATTATCGGAAATATCAGAATCAATTTCTGAAGAATATGATGTTGATAATCATACCGTAGAGAAAGATATTTTAGATTTCGGCTTTCTATTAAAAAACCATAATATAGTTGAAAAAGATGCCTAAAAAAATAATTACAATAGCTGTTTCGGGCTTAAACAATATTGACAGTCCGGGTCCAGGTGTATCGGTAATAAGAGGACTTCGGGAAGCCAAATCATTCGATGTAAGAATTATTGGTCTTTCGTACGAAAATCTTGAACCGGCAATTTATCTACACGATTTAATTGATAAAACCTATCAGGTTCCCTATCCACAATCCGGAACAGAAAAATTACTTGAAAGGATAAAATATATTAATGAAAAAGAAAACCTGCAAGTAATTATTCCAAACTTTGATTCGGAACTTTATTCTTTTATGAAGTTGGAATCTTCATTAAACAAATTAGGAATAAAATTGTTTCTTCCAACCCTCGAACAGTTTGAAGAAAGACACAAAACAAATCTACCAAAATTCGGAAAGAAATATGGTATTAAAACTCCTAAAAGTGAAGCCCTGAATAGTTTTTCTGATTTTTATAAAATAATGGACGATTTTGAGTATCCTATTCTGATAAAGGGTAAATGGTATGATGCTTATGTTGCATACACTATTGAGCAAGCATATAATTATTATAACAAAATTAGTGCTAAATGGGGTCTGCCTATAATTGTTCAGCAATTTGTTAACGGAACAGAGTATAATGTTACAGGTTTAGGTGATGGAAAAGGAAATACTATTTCGGCTGTACCAATTCGAAAACTCTTTATTACTGATAAAGGAAAAGGATGGGCAGGGATTTCGTTAGATGAACCCAGACTAATTGAATTGACAAATAAATTTATTAGTCAAACAAAATGGAGAGGTGGTTTTGAGCTGGAAATGATAAAGGATAAAGAGAATGATTATTATATGATAGAAATTAACCCTCGTATTCCGGCATGGGTATATCTTGCTATCGGAGCAGGACAAAATATTCCCGAAGCACTGGTAAATCTTGCTCTCGGTAATAAAGTTACTCCTTACAAAAGTTATAAAGTAGGAAAAATATTTATTCGTTACTCAATGGATATGATTATTGACAAAGAGGAATTTGAGATGTTTTCAATAAATGGTGAATCATAAAAAAATTAAAATAATGGAAAAGAAAAAATACGAAAGACCGATAATAAAACAATTAGTAACAGGAGTTCCGGGTAAATTTGGCAGACCCGAAAAACCGAATATTATGACACATATAGATGGTGTTAGCGTTAAAAGTTTGCTTAATGAATATGGTTCACCTTTATTTGTGATGTCGGAAAAAAAGATGCGGGAAAAATATCAGACAGCCAAACAGGCTTTTACTACACGGTATCCTAAAGTACAAATGGCATGGTCGTACAAAACAAATTATCTTGATGCTGTTTGCAGTATTTATCATCAGGAAGGAAGCTGGGCAGAAGTTGTATCCGGCTTTGAATATGATAAAGCTATTGAACTTGGCGTTGAAGGAAGTAAAATTATTTTTAATGGTCCAACAAAATCCGAAGCCGATTTAATAAAAGCTATCACTAACGAATCATTAATTCATATTGATAATATCGATGAACTATATCTGATTTTGAAAATAACAGAGAAGATTAATATTCGTCCAAAAGTTGCTATCAGAGTAAATATGGATACGGGAATTTATCCAATGTGGGATCGTTTTGGTTTTAATTATGAAAATGGTATGGCATGGGAAGCCTTAAATAAAATTATGCACTCCGGAAAGTTGGACTTAATTGGTCTTCACACTCATATCGGAACATTTATGCTGGCTCCTAATGCATATAAAATTGCAGCACAAAAACTTTCAGACCTTGCTTTGGGTTTAAAAAAGAAATTTTCTCACAACATAAAATATATTGATATGGGTGGTGGATTTGCCAGCACAAATTCTTTAAAAGGAATTTATATGCCCGGTGTTGATACTTCTCCTTCAATTGATGATTTCGCCGAAGCTATTACTTCTGCTTTATTAAGTGCACACTATTCTACTGAAGAACTTCCTGTTCTGATTCTCGAAACAGGACGAGCTTTAATTGATGAAGCAGGATATCTGTTAGGAACTGTTCTTGCAAATAAACGCCTTATTTCAGGACAGCGTGCTACTATTGCAGATATTGGGGTTAATATTTTATTCACTTCTTTTTGGTACGACCACAAAATTAGTGTTGCACAAGAAATGACTGATTTTACAGAACCAACAGCATTGTTTGGTCCGCTTTGTATGAATATAGATGTGATCCGCGAAAATGTTGAATTGCCATTACTTAATATTGGCGATAATTTTGTTGTTCATTATGCAGGAGCATACAATATGACTCAATGGATGCAGTTTATAACTATGCGACCAAAAGTTGTTTTAATTGATGAACAAGGCAGAACTCACATCATCCGTGAAAACGAAAGTTTAGAAACAATAAAACAACTTGAAAAAGTACCTGAATATTTAAGTAAATTTGAACTTTAGAATCTGTAAATTATTAATGTGTGATAAATTGAAATAATTTGTAATACTGTAAAAAAATTAAGCCACAGATTCACAGATAATTTTAAAAATCTGTGAATCTGTGGCAAATTTGATAACTTAATACGTTTTTACAAATTTTTTTTAACAGCTAAATAATTACAACAAAAGCAATGGTAAAGAAAATTAAATCGGTTTTTCCTAATTTTTTAGAGAGCGTCTTACATAGCTATTCGCTGATATTTTTTGGGAAAAATAATTTTCTGGCATCAGTATTACTTCTGGTAACTTTTCTGGATTTTTATACGGGAATAGCTGGTTTATTAGCTACTATCATCACCAGTTTTACTGCCTATTTGATTGGTTTAAATTCCAAAAAAATAATATCGGGTTACTATGGATTTAACTCTCTTTTGGTTGGATTAGGGCTTGGAATTCAGTTTCAACCTTCTCTCGAACTTTATATTATTCTTGCTTTTGCGGCTTTGCTTACATTGCTGCTTACCGTTTCTATTGAAGGCTTTTTTCAAAAATACGGAATACCATATTTAACATTTCCTTTTTTGTTTGCAATTTGGATTATCACTCTTGCCACACGACAATACGAAGCATTAAATATTAGTGAGCGTGGAATTTATATTCTGAACGACTTGCAAAATTGGGGAGGCTCATTTTCTGTAATTATTTACAAATGGCTAAATACTCTGCCTTTATCCGAATCGCTTGTAATATATTTTAAATCTCTCGGAGCAATATTTTTCCAGTATAATATCCTTGCCGGAATAATTATAGCTATAGCTTTATTAATATATTCCCGTATCTCGTTTTTACTTTCGCTGATAGGTTTTTTCTCAGCATATTTTTTCTACGATTTTATCGGAGCAAACATCGACGAATTAAATTATAATTACATTGGATTTAATTATATCCTGACTGCGATTGCAATGGGAGGATTTTTAATAATACCTTCCAGATATTCGTTTCTTTGGGTGGTATTGCTAACTCCATTAATTTCATTATTTATTTCAGGAAGTGCTATTATTTTGGATATAGTTCAGTTGCCGGTTTATTCTTTGGCTTTTAACATTGTAGTAGTAATGTTTTTATATGCTTTGAATTGGCGTATTCGTTTTAACAGAAAACCTGCAATAACCAGTATGCAACTCTTCAAACCGGAGTTAAATTTATATTATCAGAATAATAGTTCTGAAAGATTTTATCATAACAAATATTTATCAATAAGAGTTCCTGTATTAGGCGAGTGGACTGTATCGCAATCTTATAATGGCGAATACACACATAAAGAAGAATGGCAACATGCTCTTGATTTAATTATTACTGATAATGCCGGAAATCAATTTACATCTTCAGGAGAAAATAAAGAGGATTATTATTGTTATAACAAACCGGTTGTTGCTCCTGCTGCCGGAACTGTTGTAAAGATTGTTGACAAGATTGAAGATAATTTAATCGGGAATGTTAATATCGAAAACAACTGGGGAAACACAATTATAATTAAACATTTGGATGGATTATATTCCAAACTTTCTCATCTGAGAAAGAACAGCTCAAAAGTTAAAACAGGAGATTATGTTATTAAAGGAGACATCCTGGCTTATTGCGGTAATTCTGGGCGTTCGGCATATCCTCATTTACACTTTCAAATGCAATCGACTCCTTATATTGCCTCAAAAACAATTTTTTATCCAATAGCTAATTTTATCTCTGCTAAAGGTAAAAAATACTCATTTTTATCTTATGCAATTCCAAAGAAAGATGAGAAAATTTCTGACATTGTATTTAATGAAAATCTAAAATCTGCTTTTCAATTTGTTCCCGGTCAAATGTTTGATGTGAATATTACAAAATCTAATGGTAAAAAATTTCAACTCTCTTGGGAAGTTCAAGCCGATATTTACAATAATATTTATTTCTATTGTAAGGATACAAAATCAAAAGCTTTTTTTATCAATAATGATAATATTCATTATTTTACACATTTTTCGGGTGATAAAAACAGCATGTTATTCTATTTCTATATTGCGCTGTTTAAAGTTCCTTTAGGGTATTACAAAGAAATGAATATTGTTGACTGTCTTCCGTTGAGTATTTTAAAAAACCGTCCACAGAAGATTCTGCAAGATTTTGTAGCTCCATTTTTTACATTCTTACATGCAAAATATTCTTTAAAATTTGTTCGTAAATCAGATGATTTTTCAAAAAGCCGGATAGAAATTAAAAGTAATGTATCTCTGAAAAGGATAAAGAAAACTTACAGAACAATTGATTTTGATATTAAAATTATAAACAACAGTATTGAAAAATTAAAAATAAAAGAGGGAAACAAAATAGTTACTGCAACAATAAAACTTAAATGAACAAAGTGAAAATAACTCTTTTAGTAATATTTTTTGCGATACTAAATTGTAGTATTGCTCAATCGTACGTTGATGTCGATAAAAAAAGTTATGATTATTATGTAGCTAAGGATTGGTCAGGATTGATAAAGTACTCGAAAATAAATATTGATTTTAAGGAAGTAGATTATCATTATTTGAGAATGCGATTAGGTATTGCATATTTTGAAACAGGAAATTATCTTGAAGCAATTAAGCATTTTAAAAAAGCACTTAAATTTGATGAATCAGCTTCTCTCGCAAAAGAGTATCTTTTTTATAGTTATAAATACACATTTCAAAATACTCTTGCCAAAAATATGTACCGGTATATGTCTGTGAAAAACAAAAAACACATCACCCCTTTGGAAAACAAATTTATTAAATCAGCAAAGATAGAAGCGGGAATTAATTTCTCAGATGGGTTTATTAAAAATCAGAATATCAGCTTTTTAGAAGAAGACGATGTTTATGAAGAAACAAAATTTGTTGGCAACACCAGTTATCTTCATTTTGGATTAGCACACCAGCTTTCTGATGAATTTTCAATTAATCATGGAATCAGTAAATTCCGTATTAACAACAAAAAGAAATTTTGTTTACCGGATGGTGATTCGATATTTGATTATTCAACTTTACAAACCGATTATTATTTGAATTCAAATTACACTTTTTCTAATGGCTTGAATTTCTATTTAGTGTTGCATACCTTGTCTGTATCCTTCAGCGAACCGGAAATGAAATATGCAGATTTTGAGTACTCTATTACCAAACCTAAAACAGAATTTAAAGATTATTTATTATTGGCAGGCATTGGTAATTATTATAAAAAGTTTTATTGGCAGGCAGGAGTTAGTTATTCTAAAATAAATAGAAACAATCAAACACAAATTGATTTCGATATTTCGTGGTTGCCGTTCGGTAATTATAAATTTGTACCGGGAATAAAAATTGTTTCCTATAATCAAGCAAAAAAAGACGATGAATCTTCAATTTCGAAAATAATTATTGAGCCTCACGTTTCTCTGACAATTAGCAAAAATATATGGATTGATGCATCTTATACTTTTGGTGATTTACATAACTATCACGAGAAAAACGGTTTTATTATTTATAACAACCCTGATATAATTACTAAAAAAGCAGAGGCGTTGTTAAATATTAAAATTAACAAAAACCTTACATTTTATGCTAAGTACAGGTTTATGAACAGAGAAGATAATAGTATAACATATTTTACAGAAGACGAATATATTACAAATTCTTTTAATTTTACAACAAACTATATAATAGGAGGTATAACATGGACTTTTTAAAAAGAACAAAATTATTAATTTTTGCTTTGCTTGTTTTTATTGGCAGCAATGCTTTTGCACAAAATTTTGAACCCACTCTTGAAGCATTTTCCGAAAGTTACAAACAAGAAGCTGAAGGGAAATACACTCAAGCTGCGGAAACAATAAAAAAAATATATGGCGAAAATTCCTACGAAATAAATCTACGATTAGGCTGGCTTAAATACAATGCAGGAATGTACAAAGAATCGGCAGGTTATTATCGTAAAGCGGTAAAATTAATGCCATTTTCTATTGAAGCAAAACTTGGTTTGGTACTTCCGATTTATGCTATGGGAAATCTCACCGAAGTAATAAATACATATTATGATATTTTGAAAATTGATCAAATGAATTATACGGCAAATTATCGTTTAGGTGCAATTTATTATGGTCGTGAGAATTATACAAAAGCCTATGCTTTTTTTGAAAAAATTATTAATATGTATCCCTTTGATTATGATGCAATGAATATGTTTGGCTGGACTAACTACAGATTGGGAAAATTACGTGAAGCTAAAGTATTATTTCAAAAAGCTCTTTTGTATAATCCTGTTGATGAATCAGCAAAATTGGGATTAGAAGAAATAAAATAGTGCCTCAAAAAAACTAAGTATTTTAATATGGCTTCTAAGAAAGCGTCAAGAACGAGGCTTGCGAAGTATTTAAAATCAGGAGTTTACTTTTGTAAATGACTGGTTTTAAATATGAGCATAACGAAGTTATTG